>CAMEBJ010000053.1 GCA_945912085.1 uncultured Bacteroidales bacterium
GAATCCCGGGTCGAGAATCCAGTCCTCAATCCCAGCTGCGGCAGCCTTTCGGGCGAAATCACGGAAATAATCCGCGACCGATTCCGTCACGTCGTCATAGTCGCAAAGGCTCTGCATTGTCTTCGGAGTTCCCCTTTTGTGCATTGCTATATACTTCAGTCCCAGGCTCCCAACCAGAGGAAGCATCCGGGGGTCATCCTCTCCGGCAGATATATCATTGACGATCAGGCGTTGTTTAATATTCCGTAAACCTTTGTCCGAGGCCGCGTCATCCGAGGCCGCGTCCACGCCTTCAATGTCCTTCAGCTGCAACCACGCCCTTTCAATCACCGAGGCCCAGTAGGTGTCAATCGAGATTCTGATTTCCGGAAACCTCCTCCACAAGGCATCCAGAACCGGTTCCAAACGCCTCCATTCCTCAGCCTCCCCCACCGGATCAGACCCGGGGCGCGTCGAGCAGGCGCCGATGTCGATGATGTCGGCCCCCTGCTCCAGCATTGCCGAAACCCTCGCAATCACCTTCTCCAGATCCGGGATTCCGGAAGCCGAGAGACATCTGCTCTGTGCAAAATATGAATTATCCGTCAGATTGACAATTCCCATTATTTCCACTTTTCTCATTTCCTCGAATTCTTCATAACTCACAAAGATATGGAAAGTGTTTGGAATTTTGTCTATATTTGCAGGATTTGAATCAAAAAACCTCCAGGACAATGCTCATCGTCATCGAAGGACTTGACGGGTCAGGGAAATCGACCCAGGTGAAGAAACTGAGAACATATCTCGAAAAACTCTATGGGAGTGTCAATTACATACATTTCCCGCGTTACGGTGCCCCGGTTTACGGCGACCTCATCAGCCGATTCCTCAAGGGAGAGTTCGGCGCAAACGATCAGGTGCATCCCCAACTTGTCGCCCTGCTGTTCGCCGAAGACAGGCATTACGCCCTGCCGCAGATGACGGAGACGCTGGAGGAGGGTGGTTGCGTGCTGCTTGACAGATATGTCTATTCAAATGTGGCCTACCAGTGCGCCAAGCTGGAGAATCCTCAGGAGCGCGAAAGGCTCCGGGAATGGATAAACGACACTGAATACGGGGAGTTCGGCCTGCCCAGACCTGACCTGAACATCTTCCTTGACGTTCCCATCGGCTTTGTGGAGAAGAAACTTTCCTCGCACCGTAATGGCAACGACAGGGACTATCTGGAGGGCGGTCAGGACATCCACGAGGCTGACATAAACTTCCAGAAGGCTGTCAGACAGATGTATCTGGAGCAATGCGCCATCGACCCGGACTTCATCAGAATCGACTGTTCGGGCCCTGAGGGGGAGATGCTTCCTCCGGATGAGATCTTCAGGAGAATAACCGGCGCAATGGGAGGCAGGTAATGGGAAAGTCACACAACAGATTCCGCAGGTTCTGCGCATTCGTCATCGGAATTGTCTTCCTGAGCGGAGGCATATTCAAACTCCTTGACCCTGTCGGCTCAGGACTCATAATGGAGAGCTATTTCAAGTTTCTCCACCTGGATTTCCTGAATTGCATATCCCTCTGGGCAGCAGAGTTCTTCGCCTTTGCAGAGACATTTACCGGAATCCTGCTCATCAGCGGAGTCTTCCGCAAGGTGACTGCAATTGTCACATCTGTTCTGCTGACATTGTTCACCGCCCTGACAGTTCTGCTTGTAATTTTCAATCCTTCAATGGATTGCGGATGCTTCGGAGAGGTCATCCATCTTACCCATTGGGAATCGCTCATCAAGAACCTGATTCTGGACATTTTCGCTGCAATCGCCTTCATCCCGTTCAGGGACTACGGAGAACCCCTGAAAAAGAAATATGTCTCAGCCGCAATCGCAGCCATTTCCTGTACGGTCCTCGCCGTCTATTCTCTCCTCTACATCCCGCTGGTGGACTTCACTGATTTCAGGCCGGGAAGCCGCCTGGAAGCATCACTGGAGACCGTTCCGGACATCTACAAAGCCACTTTTGTGTACGAAAAAGACGGAGTGAAGCGCAATTTCTCCCTCGAAAATCTCCCGGACAGCACCTGGACCTTCGTCAGCACGGAAACCTCCCTTGAGACCGAAAGGTCGGACGAACGCATAGCCTCACTTTCCTTCCGTGACATCGAGGGGAACTACTGCGACAGCATCGCGACAGTGGGGAAAGTGCTGGCCTTTTCCGTTTACTCTCCGGAGAATCTCTCCCTAAAGAAATGGAAATCAATGGCTGACAAAATTGCTGCGGCCAATCGGGAAGGATTTGTCACCATTCTCCTTTCAAGAGACCTCACAGAATTGGACAGGATTACCGAAGAATTGCCTCCCGAAGAAAGGCATACCATCGTCTCCTCAGCATACTCAGCTGATTACAAGACAATTGTGTCTCTTAACCGTTCCAACGGAGGAGTCACCTGCTTCCACGACGGCCACCTCGTTCGAAAATGGGCGGCAAGGTCCTTCCCGGACTTCACCTCATTCGAAGCCGACGGCAAAGGAAGTTCGGCAGAAGAAGCGGCAACAGCCGGAACAAGGCAGCAACTGACATTCCAGGCATTTCTCCTGTATGTCTATGCAGTCCTGTTGTTTATTTAGGAATATTTAACAAGGTATATATATGGATTTGACATCACTCACAGCAGTCTCACCGGTTGACGGAAGATATGCAAGACAGACAGAACCCCTCAGGGATTATTTCAGCGAATTTGCACTGATCCGCTACAGGGTCAGGGTGGAAATCGAGTATTTCATCGCGCTCTGCGAGATTCCCCTCCCGCAGCTGGCGGATTTTGACAAAGGGAAATATGAAGCATTGAGGGACATCTGGCGCAAGATGACCCCGGAGGATGCCGCCAAGGTGAAAGACATCGAGAAAGTGACCAACCACGATGTCAAGGCTGTAGAGTACTACATCAAGGACAGGTTCAAGGAGATGGACATCATCCGCTGGGGTGAGTTCGTGCATTTTGGACTTACCTCACAGGACATCAACAACACATCGGTTCCTCTGTCACTGAAAGAAGCTATGACAGAGGTATATATGCCGTTGCTGAACGAAGTAAAGGACAAAATCGCCGAGATGTCGCAGGAGTGGAAGGACATCCCGATGCTTGCGAAGACCCACGGCCAGCCAGCGTCCCCGACAAGGGTCGGCAAGGAGTTCAGAGTCTATCTGGTCCGTCTTGAGGAACAGCTGAGGCAGTTCTCCGCCCTCGAATTCCCGGCAAAGTTCGGCGGCGCCACAGGAAATATGAACGCACACAAGGTTGCATTCCCGGGCATTGACTGGATCTCCTTCGGCAATGATTTCGTGGGCTCTCTCGGACTTCGGAGGTCATTCCCGACAACCCAGATCGAGCACTATGACAATCTCGCGGCCATCTTTGACTGCCTGAGGCGCATCAACACCATCCTGATTGACATGTCAAGGGACATCTGGACCTATATTTCAATGGAATACTTCCGCCAGAGGGTCAACAAAAACGAGGTCGGCTCATCGGCTATGCCGCACAAGGTCAACCCTATTGATTTCGAGAATGCAGAAGGAAACCTTGGCGTCGCAGATGCCCTGCTGACACACCTTTCAATGAAACTCCCGATTTCAAGACTCCAGAGGGACCTGACCGACTCCACCGTGCTGAGAAATGTCGGTATGCCTCTGGCTCACGGAATCATTGCCCTGAATTCCCTGAAGAAAGGACTTGGAAAGTTGATTCTGAATGAGGATGCCATCCGCGCCGACCTTGAAAGGAACTGGGCAGTGGTGGCAGAGGCGATTCAGACAATCCTCAGAAGGGAGAACTACCCTAATCCCTACGAAACGCTCAAAGCCCTCACCAGAACAGGGAAAGGCATTGACCACGAGTCGATTGCAGCATTCATTGAGGGACTTAACGTTCCGGAATCGGTGAAAGAGGAACTGCGCGTCATAACTCCGATGACCTACACGGGTTTTTAGGGACTCTAAGATTCCTAGGGAAGAAGATAGACATCATCACCGGGAGCAGCGAAATGGAAATGCTCCCTGGCGAATTTTTCGAGGGTATCGCGGTCGGAAGTCAGCATCTTTATGCGGTTGTCCATCCTGTCGATGCCCTCGCGATATTCCCGGATCTGCCTCTGCTGATTTGCGATGGTGACCTTGGCTCCTACCCAGTGAATCAGATTATTGCCGGGAGCGAATGTCAGCAGCAACAAAGCCACGACCGTCACAACGGTCGCAAAAATGAAGAAACTGCGGTGTTCTCCCGTGAACAAGTCTTTGATTTTTCCCATAAAGTCCTTTCGATTGTCTGCAAAAATAGTTAATTTTGTGAGATTTTGGTAAACAAATCGATTTTGTTTGTCATCAGATGGAACAATATTTAACACAACAACAGATATGAAACCTACATTGCTTGTCCTCGCTGCCGGAATGGGCAGCCGTTACGGAGGACTCAAACAGATGGACGGACTCGGTCCGAACGGTGAGACAATCATTGACTATTCCATTTACGATGCCGTTCAGGCAGGATTCGGAAAGGTGGTCTATATTGTCAGGGAGTATTTCCGTGAGGAATTCGAAAAGACTGTCAGGGAGAAATACAAGGATGTGAAGTGCGTTGACGGCTCTCCTCTCGAGTTCCAGTTCGTGGTCCAGGAACTCAACAAGATTCCGGAGGGCTACACCCTCAATCCTGAACGCCAGAAGCCTTGGGGCACCGCTCACGCTGTCCTTATGGCAAAGGATGTCATCAAAGAGCCGTTTGCAGTGATCAACGGGGACGACTACTACGGAAAAGACTCTTTCAGGATTCTGGGAGACTGGCTCCGTGCCCACGAGAACACAAAAGGACAGTACTGCATCGTGGGATTCGAGCTGGACAACACCCTCTCGGAATCAGGCGGAGTGTCAAGAGGAATCTGCACGGCGGATGCAGAGGGTGAACTCACCCACGTGGAGGAGCATCACAACATCGCCCTCGCACAGGACGGAAAAGTCTATGGTGACAACAGCAAGGGAGAGAAGGTTGTCCTCGACGGCAAGGCTCTCTGCTCGATGAATATGTGGGGGTTCACTCCTGATTACTTCTGCAAGAGCAGCGAAATCTTCAAAGGCTTCCTTGACAAGAACATAGGCGAGCTCAAGGCTGAATTCTACATTCCATACGCAATTGACTGCATGATCAAGGCTGAGAGCGCACGCACCGAACTCCTGTCCACCCCGTCCCGCTGGTTCGGAGTGACATTCAAGGAAGACAGGCCTGGTGTAGTGGCCAAATTCCAGGAATTTGCCGACAAAGGCATATATCCTACACCTCTGTACAAATAGCCTATGGTTCGCAGAAAACCAAGAAAATCCTTCGACCTCCTCTCGGCCTACAGTTATTATGTACCGGGAGGAGGCGGAGTTTGTATGCTCCTGCTGATGATGTTCATCGGAGCCGTACTGGGGAACATCGTGGTTCTTCTTTTGGGTTTGTTCTCGATGGACTTTGCCCAAACCTACGGGATGCTAATCTCCTACCCGCTGATGTTCATCCCGGCAATGCTCTACTCCTCTGCCCAAAGCCGCAGGAACGAGATGTTCGGAACGGGATATGCACTGGACAACAACAATTTCGGCAGGTTGGGAGGATTTTCCTCAGCCCTTGCCGTCTCAATCGCCACCCTCGCCCTGGCATTCATAATGGATTCAGTGAATATGATCCTGCCTCCGATGCCGGACTACATCAAGGCCATCTTCGAGAAACTCACAGAAGGTCCCCTCTGGGTAACATTCATCTCAGTCTCCATCTTCGCCCCATTCTTCGAGGAATGGCTGTGCAGGGGAATGATTCTCAGGGGTTTGCTTCAGAAAATGAAACCGGTCTGGGCAATAACAGTCTCAGCCCTGGTCTTCGCCCTGATTCATCTGAACCCGTGGCAGGGACTTCCGGCATTTGCCCTCGGAATGCTTTTCGGCTATGTCTATTACAAGACAGGCTCCCTGAAACTCACCATGCTGATGCACTTCGTGAACAACACCTTCTCGACAATCCTCAGCCAGGTGGACCGTTTCAAGGAAGCGGAATCCTTCTTCGATGTCATGAGCACCACCAACTACATCATCCTGATGGCCGCCTGCATTCTGATGACCGCCTACTTCATCTACCGTATGCACGCCTACATCAGCCTCCCCCTGGGACAGCGAAGTGCCTGCAAGCCTCTCGGGGACGACTTGGCTGAAGAATAAGCGGAGACCGCCAGACGGGAAAAAATTAAGGGCACGACAGGAACGCATTCTAAAGGACATCCAGTGAAGCAAGGAAGTCGTGCGCCATCGCAAGGGCATCCGGTTTGCCGACGTCGAGCATCCGGAAGGATTCCACATTGACGCCGTAAATGGGGTGCTGCCCGGCAACGGAGAGGTAGAAATCGCGGATGGAGAACCGGGCGGGGGCAGGCTTGTCAACGACATACTTTTCCATCAGGGGAAAGACACGGTCGGAGAGGATGTGTATGCCGGAGAAGCCCAGGGCAAGGCAGTCTTCTTTTGTGAGGGAAGGGTCTGCCATTACAGTCTCTCCAGTGTTCGTGTTGGTCCAGCCGGCAAGACGCATTGTGTCGGGATTGAAAAGGAAGTAGCGGGAGGTTTTGCGGGGGCTGACCAGAAGGGTGGCGAGGGCATCGGGGCGGTGACACTGCGCAAAGGAGCGCAAATCGGCATTGGTCAGGACATCCACATTGTGAATCAGGAAGTTTCCGCTGCCTTCGAGGAGTTTCCTTGCGTGTAGGATTGCTCCGCCGGTTTCCAGAAGCATAGCCCTTTCATCGCTGATGCTGAATTGCATCCAGTCCTGCCTTTTGCACCAGTCCTCCACCTGGTCGGCAAAATGATGGACATTCACCACGGCGCTGTCAAAGCCGCTCCGCAGGAGTTTGCGGGAGACTATTTCAATCAAAGGATGGCCGTCCACAGGCACAAGGGCCTTGGGCATCGTGTCGGTCAGGGGTTTGAGGCGGGTGCCCAGACCCGCGGCGAATATCATTGATTTCATTGATATTAAGTATTTCAGAGAACCCTGTCAATGCCCCTTTCACGGTGAATCAGGCGGATGCGGGCCTGGGGGAAGAGCCGGGCAAGGGAAGCAGCAATATGCTCTGCGCAGTAAACCGACCTGTGCTGACCTCCGGTGCACCCGAAAGCGACTGACAGATTGGTGAATCCCCTCCTCAGGTAGGTCTCCACATGCGGGACAACCATACCCTCCGCATTCCCGAGAAAGCGCAGAATCTCCCCGTCATCCTCCAGAAAATCAATCACAGGCTGGTCCAGGCCGGTCAGCCTGCGGTACTGCTCATATCTTCCCGGATTGTGGATATACCGGCAGTCGAAGACATATCCCCCGCCGTTCCCCGAGAAATCCTCCGGGATTCCTTTTTTGTAGGAAAAGCTGTAAACCTTGACTTCCAACGACTTGCCGTCAGAGATGCACTCCGGTAAATATTTCGGAAGACAGGTCAGTTCCTTCAGAAGCGAAACCAGGTAAGGGTAGTCCTCCGGCACCTTCCCGATGAAATCCCTCAGGATTGCCACAGTAGGAATCACACAGACAGTGAACTGGGCCTTGTGCTCGACCAGTCCCCTGAACCCGTAAGCCCCGAGAACCTGCATCAGACGGAAAAGGCGGAAAAGCCTCAACCTCTTGTCAAACAAGGATCTGTCTATTTTTCCGGTATATGGTTCAATGGCGGAGAGATATGTTCCGACAAGATCGGACTTTATGTTTTCGGGATATGCCGCCCTGACCTGCCACACGAAAGAGACAAGGTCATAATAAATGGGGCCTCTTCTTCCTCCCTGAAAATCAATGAAATATGG
>CAMEBJ010000054.1 GCA_945912085.1 uncultured Bacteroidales bacterium
ACATCATCGAGACCGGGGACAAAATCGATGCAGCCATCCACCGCAGGCTGCTGATGAACCTGTTCTTCAAGAACTCGCCACTTCACGACGGAGCGGTCATCATCAGCGGAAACAGGATTGTGGCGGCCCGCTGCACGCTTCCGATCACGGAGAAGACCGACATCCCGCCTTCTTTCGGGATGAGGCACAAGGCTGCAATCGGGATTTCCGAGGAGAGTGATGCCGAGGTGGTTGTCGTGTCCGAGGAGACAGGAGCCATTTCATTTGTCAAAGGTGGCAATGTCACCGGAATCAACAATATAAATGAACTTAAATTGCTGTTGAGCAATTCTTTGTCTGAATAGATATGGTAGAAAACGGGAAGATTGAAGACATAGTGTGGGAATTGAAAACAGAGCAGAAGACCGGATTTGACAGAATCAGAAAAATGATTTCTGACAAATGCTCGACTCAGTATGCTGCGGAGAGGGTGGCTGCGGAGACATTTTCGTCAGTTGCCCCGGAAATCCGGAAAAGGCTTCTGCTCACTGATGAAATGAGGCTGATTCTGATGTTTGAGGAGAGTTTTCCGTCGGGAGGATTCATTGACTGCCTCGACTTTCTCAAGCCTCTTGAGAGTACTTCCTACAACATAGACCTGATTTCTCTGCGCAAGCTCAAAACAATGCTGGACACCCTTTTCCGGGTGACAAAGTTTTTCCACGACATCAAGGAAGGGGTCTATCCGAATCTGAAGAAGATGTCCTCATCGGTGATGAATTTCCCACAGGTACAGCAAAGAATCGATTCCATTCTGGACAGGTTCGGGGATGTAAAGGACACCGCCTCCGATGAGCTCTATGCAATCCGGAAATCACTCAGGGAGACAGAGGGAACCATTTCGCGGCGGATCAGTTCCATTCTGCGCAAGGCCCAGGAGGAAGGTCTTGTGGACAGCGACGCCACGGTCTCGGTGAGGGATGGGAAAATGCTGATTCCGGTTTCGGCGGCCAACAAGAAAAAGATACAGGGATTCATCTACGATGAGTCCGCCTCGGGAAAGACCGCGTTCATCGAGCCTGCAGAGGTTGTCGAACTGGACAACCGCATCAAGGAATTGAAATTCGCGGAAGGCAGGGAAATCCTGAGGATTCTCGTGACATTCAGCGACTTTGTCAGGCCATATCTCCCTGAGATCGAAAGTTCCGCAATTTTCCTCGGAGAAATTGACTTCCTGATGGCGAAGGCACAGGTGTCCCTTGACATAATCGCCGGAATGCCGGTAATCTCGGACAACGGGGAGATGAACCTGAGAAAGGCACGACATCCCCTTCTGGAGAAGGCACTCAAGAAGGAAAGAAAGGAAATCGTCCCCCTTACGGTGACATTGAACAGGAACAAGCACATTCTGCTCATTTCCGGGCCGAACGCCGGAGGAAAATCCGTGTGCCTCAAGACAGTGGGACTGCTTCAGTACATGTTCCAGTGGGGTATGCTGATTCCGACCTCGGAATCTTCCGAGTTGCCTGTCTTTGACAGAATTCTGGTCAGCATAGGAGATGACCAGTCCATTGACAACGACCTGAGCACCTACAGTTCCTTCCTCGCAGATATGAAGGAAATGCTCCGCAAGGCAGATTCAAGGACTCTGATTCTCATAGATGAGTTCGGCTCGGGCACTGAACCGACGGCCGGAGGGGCAATTGCAGAAGCCCTGCTCAAGGAGTTCGACACCAGAGGCACTTACGGAGTCATCACCACCCACTACACCAATCTGAAGATGTATGCCTCAGGGCAGACCGGAGTTGTCAATGGGGCGATGATGTTCGATGTCAAGAACATAGCTCCCCTTTTCAAACTTGAGACGGGTCTGCCTGGCAATTCATTCGCATTCGAACTGGCAAGGAAGATGGGACTTCCGGAGGAGATTGTCAAGGACGCGGAGATCCGCGCCGGAGAGCAGTTCGTTGACATAGAGAGGAATCTCCGCAAGATTGCCCGGAACCGGAAAGCCCTGGACGAGAAACTCGAAAGGATCAGGAACACAGACCGGACTCTCGAGAGCATTACCGACAAGTACCAGAAGGAACTTCTTGAAATACAAACCAGGAAGAAAGAGATTCTCGAAAAGGCAAAGGAAGAGGCAGAGAAGATTGTCAAGGACGCAAACCGGCAGGTTGAGAACACCATCAGGACAATCAAGGAGGCAAATGCCGAGAAGGAGAGCACGAACGAGGCAAGGAAGGAACTTCAGGAGTTCGTTTCCGCCCTCAGCACGAGGAAGGTGAGGGAGCAGCAGGAGAAGGAAGACTACATTGAACGGAAAATCAAGCAGATCGACCAGAGGAAAGCCCGGCAGAACGAGCGCAAGGCAAAACGCGCCGCGGACAGGCAGGAAAAAGAGGCTCTCGAGGAGATTGAGCAGCAGAGGAGGCTTGAAGCCTTCAGGAGTGCGCCTCTCCAGGTTGGGGAGAAGGTCAGGGTCAAGAGCAACGGTCTTGTGGGAGAAGTGGTGAAACTATCTCCGAAAGCAGTGGTAATCAACATCGGAAACATCAGCAGCAAGATGTCGCACGACAAGGTGGAACGCATCACTTCCAACGAGTACAGGGACAGTGTCAGGGAGGCTTCCCGCAACACTCCCACAATCCGCGTGGACCAGTCGCTCACACAGCGCAAGCTGGATTTTTCAGTGGAGCTGGACGTGCGCGGAGAGAGGGTCAACGATGCTATAGAGAAGGTAATGAGGTATGTGGATGACGCAATTATGCTCAACGTCGGCAGCGTCAGAATCATCCACGGGAAAGGCACGGGAGCATTGCGGGAGGAAATCCAGAAGTTTCTCAGGACGACTCCGGGGGTAGCGTCCGTCCGGGACGAGCACATTCAGTACGGGGGTACGGGCGTGACCATCGTCGACTTCGACTGACAGAAGGAGATATGAGTAAATATTTACGATATAGGACAACATATATATGGCAGGAGCGGGAGGAAGAAGCGAGAACACGAAGGTGGGACACAGGGGCGAGGACATTGCCTGCGAGTTTCTGATGGGTCAGGGACATAGTATCATCGGAAGGAACTGGAGGAGCGGACATCTTGAAATCGACATCATTTCGCTCGACGGGATTGGAATACATTTTGTTGAAGTGAAGACCCGCCGCCCACCCCTGCAGGCAGCCCCTCAGGAATGCGTGAACACCACAAAGCAGAGACGAGTTGCGAGGGCGGCCCAGAACTGGATGGCGAAGAACGGGTTTGCCGAGGCGGAATGTCATTTCGACATCGTTTCGGTGGTAATTGACGGGGAGAAAATATTTTCTGAATATTTCCCCGACGCCTATATTCCTTCCCTTTTCTGACCTGCGGACAAACACAACATTGAAAACACATAAGACACTATATATGAACAGCAATCAATATTGCATCATACTGGCGGGAGGCTCCGGAACACGATTCTGGCCTCTGAGCCGGACCGAAAGTCCGAAGCAGTTCCTTGAGATAATGGGCACGGGGAAGACATTCATCCGCAACACCTACGAGAGGTTTGCAAAGTTCATCCTGCCGGAGAACATCATTGTCGTCACCACTGCCAGATACAGGGAGAAAATCATTCAGCAACTGCCGGAGCTGCTGCCGGAGAACCTTCTTGTCGAGCCCTACGGGAGAAACACTGCTCCCTGCATTGCATACGCCACCTACACCCTGCTCAAGCGCAATCCTGACGCAGTGACAGTGGTCTCCCCTACCGACCAGGTGATTGAGAACGAGGACGGTTTCAGGGAGACGATGCTCGGGGCGCTGGACTACGCCAGACAGAACAAGGTGCTTGTGGCCGTGGGAGTCCGTCCGAGCAGGCCTGACAGCAACTACGGATACATCCAGGTGACCGGCGGTTCCTGCAACGGCACCGGACCGATGAAGGTCAAGACATTCACCGAGAAACCCGACAAGACTCTCGCAAAGGTTTTCGTGGACAGCGGGGAATTCTTCTGGAATTCCGGAATTTTCGTCTGGAGCGCCGAAGCCATCCGGGAGAACCTGGAAAAATACCTTCCTGAAATCACCAGACTTTTCAAAGGCTGGGAGACGGCGATTGGAAGTTGTGCAGAGGGAGAATTCATCGAAAGGGCCTACACTGACTGCATCAACAAATCCCTCGACTATGCCCTGATGGAGAAGGCGGAAGATGTCTGGCTCTACCCTGCGGGATTCCGGTGGACTGACATCGGAGCCTGGGATTCCCTTCACGAGATTTTCCCGTACAAAGACCCTCAGGGGAACGCCGTTCTGGCTGACAAATCCCTGATTTCCGATGACAAGGGAAGTCTTATAATTTCGCAGAACAAAGGCAAGCTGATGGCAATCAAGGGTTTGGAAGACTTCATCGTGATTGACACCACGGATGTGCTCCTGATTTGTCCGAAGGATGAGAAGAAATTCAAGGATTTTGTCTCAGGACTCGGAATGCCGGGATATGAAAATTACAAATAATCACAAATATGGAACTTGAGAAACAGATACAAGCCGACATTATGGCGGCAATGAAGGCGCACGAGGCAACGAGGCTTGCTGCGCTCAGAGGCATCAAATCAGCAATCCTGCTTGCAAAGACTGCAGACGGCAGCAACGGGCAGGTCAGCGATGCCGACATTGTGAAAATCATTCAGAAACTGGTGAAACAGCGCAAGGAGAGCGCTGCAATCTACTCTCAGCAGAACCGCCAGGACCTTGCTGACAACGAACTTGCAGAGGCAGCAGCAATGGAAGTCTATCTTCCGAAGCAGTTGGGTGAGGCTGAAGTGGAGGCTATTCTTGCAGGAATCATCGCCGAGGTCGGAGCCTCAAAACCATCCGATATGGGAAAGGTGATGGGAGTCGCCACCAAGCGTCTTGCCGGACAGGCAGACGGAAGGCTGATTTCCACACTGGTCAAGAAAATGCTCACCGTCTGAGAAGACGGATTCCAACGGTTTCACGGGGCATCGTCATTACGCCTGAAGCGCATTGATGATGCCCCGGACCTTTTCCGCATCGGTGATGCGTGAGGAATATTCATCGGCTCCTGCAGTTCCCATATTCACTTCACCGCGGCGGAAAGTCATTCCGCTTGGCTGGAGACTGCTGGCCGAGGCATGGATTTCCACCGCACCAGTCCTCTGAAGTATTTCACGGGCATTGTCCCTGTTCACTCCTCCCCCGGGCATAATGAGGATTCTGCCGGCAGCCTTTTCCACGAGGGATGAAAGCATTTCCACTCCCTGAAGCGCTGAAGGGGCAAGTCCCGAGGTGAGGATTCTGGAACATCCGAGGGAAATAACCTCTTCAAGAGCCTCGAAAGGGTCCCTGCACATATCGAAGGCCCTGTGGAAAGTGACATTCATTCCGGAGGCCTCATTGACAAGCCTGCGGCACAGGTCAGCGTCAATTCTCCCGTCAGGGAGAAGAGCACCGATTACGACACCGTCAGCTCCGAGGGAACGCATCAGGCGGACATCCTCAATCATCACGGAAGCATCTGCGGCAGTGTAGAGGAAGTCTCCCCCACGGGGACGGATCAGACAATGCACTTTCAGACCCTCGAATTTTCTGGCGTAAGCGACCAGTCCTGCTGACGGAGTTACTCCGCCTTCACCGAGGGCGGAGCAGAGTTCAATTCTCTGAGCTCCACCTTCGTAGGCAGCATTCACGCTCTGGGGCGATCCTGCACAGACTTCCAGAGTCGCTTTCATTGCAGTTTGAGTTCGACCACGCGGTCAGGTTCACCTTCGGCAACAGGAACAGTGATGTGCACTCCCTGACGGCAGCGGTCGAATGTCACCTTCGAGCCATCAACAAGGCAGACAGCCGATTTTACCTTTGCCTTTGCTTCCAGAGGGATGAACACAGAGGTCGTCCCTGCGTCAAGCAGGTGGACGAAAAGCCTGTCGCCCTTGCGGGTAGTGCAGCCCCAGTTCTGTTCAGGGACATCTCCGGCAACGGTTCCGTAGATGGAATCACCGTACTTTGAGAGCCATTCTCCCATTCCCCTGAGTCTGTCGAGAGCCGTCAGAGGGAGCCTTCCGTCAGGCTGAGGCCCGATGTTCATAAGCAGGTTGGCACCTTTCCCAGCGGCCCCGACAAGCAGCCTGACAAGTTCATCCACACTCTTGTAATTCTGGTCAATTACCTTATAGCCCCACATCCCGTTCATCGTCTCGCAAGTCTCCAGAGGCAGACGGCTGATGTCCTGTCCTGACAGCCCGGCCTTGTTCTCTCCCGGAAGATCCCGCTCGAAAATCTGAAAATCCTCGCCTTCGTACGGGGTGCTGTGGTGGTTGTTCGCCACCAGGCAGGAAGGCTGGAGAGAATGAATCAGACGGTACTGTTCCTCAAGCTGCCAGTCGAAATCAGGATTCTGATCCTGGTCCCAGAGACCGTCGAACCAGATTGCTCCGACCTGTCCGTAATTGGTGAGCAGCTCGGTCAGCTGGGCGTTCATAAAATCATAGTAATGCTTCCAGTCGGCCTTTGAGTGGTCCTTGCCGGTGTCGCGGCCGGTGCGGCCCGCCGGATAGTCCTCCCTGCCCCAGTCGATGTGGGAATAGTAGAGATGGAGCCTTATGCCCTGCCTGTGGCACTCATCGGCCAGTTCCCTGAGCACATCACGCCCGAAAGGAGTTGCGTCCACGATGTTGTAGGGTGACTGGGCAGTGTGGAACATCGAGAAGCCGTCATGGTGACGGGTGGTGAAGCAGATGTACTTCGCTCCGGAGGCCTTGATGGCAGAGACCCATTCCTCTGCGTTGAAACCTGCCGGGTAGAAACCTCCGGCAGCCTTGCAGTATTCCTCCTGCTTGAGTCCCTTGTTCAGATACCACTCCCCCTGGGCGAACATGCTGTAGATTCCCCAGTGAAGGAAGATTCCAAAACCTGCATCCGCAAATTCCTGCCTTGAGGCAAGATTCTCCGGAGTCGGCCGGTAAGTCTGGGCCACCGAGAAGAAAGGAGTGGCAACCATCAATGCCATTAAGGCGGAAAGAAATTTGATTCTCATATCTGTCGTATTATTTGTAAAGTCTGTATTTGCCTGACAGCCGGCGGAATGCCTCGACATCTCCGTTCCAGTCCTGAAGAATGTCCTCAACTAGGTAACGCTTCCCGAATGTCTTCCTGATTCGGTCAGTTCCGCAGACCTTGTCGAAAAGCCCGACACCAGTGGCAGTCTCAAAGGCTCCCTTGCCCGGATAAAGTCGTGCAACAGCTTGTAGGACATAGAATTGCAGAAGAGTCACCGGAGCCTTTTCGTAGTCTGTGAAGAAGAACTGAACTCCCTGGACAAGCTTCCCGGCGCAACTCCCGGAGAAAGGCTTGTAGTGGATTGTCCTGAACTTCACCCCGGGAAGATTGTAACTGTCCAATTCCGCCTTGAGTTTTTCCGCATCAATCCACGTCGCCCCGAAAACACCGAAAGGAAGGGTGTAGCCTATGCCAATGTTCAGGTAGTTGTACAGTTCCCCGCTGATTCCCGAGGCGGCATAGCAGAGAGCTGCCTCCTGGGTCGGAATGTTCGGCGATGGCAGAATCCAGGGCAGACCGGTGTCCTTGTAGAGCATATCCCTGTGCCATCCCTCCATAGGAATCACCGTCAGGGTGCACCGCGCAGGTTCCTCGTCTCCTTTCTGCCCCCTGTTGAGTCCCTCCGAATTCAGGAGACCTGCCAGTTCCCCCACAGTCAGGCCGTAGATGTAGGGAATACGGTACTGTCCCACGAACGAGTAGAAGCCCACTTCAGGGAAGCATCCTTCTATCTTGTT
>CAMEBJ010000055.1 GCA_945912085.1 uncultured Bacteroidales bacterium
GAGTATGAGCACCGTGCTTGTCATAGTCCTCTGCGCCCTTGTGGCAGCCGTCCTCGTCTTTCTGGTGTGGGCCTGCTCCTGCATTGACTCCGGAGTCTGGCTCAAGGCGCAATGCCGTGATCTCCAGCCCGGCAAGGTCGTACTGACCTTTGATGACGGCCCTGACCCCAAAGTGACCCCGCAGGTGCTGGATGTGCTTGACAGTTACGGGGTCAAGGCATATTTCTTCGTGACAGGTACCAAGGCGGAGAAACATCCTGAACTCATCCGTCTGATTCTCTCCCGCGGGCACATCGTCGGCAATCACACCTACACCCATTCCCCTTTGTTCCCTCTCTCCGGAAAGGCTTGCATCGAGGATGACATACGTGCCTGCGACAGTGTGATTGAGATGGCAGCTACCTCTGAGCCCCGCCTGTTCCGTCCTCCTTTCGGAGTAACCAACCCCGACATTGCCAAAATCCTAAGGCACACCGGCCACAAGGTCATCGGCTGGGATGTCCGCAGTTTCGACACCGTTCATCTGAAAGATTCCCTTTCCCCGTCCGAGGTAGATTCCGCCATCGAAAAATGTGTCGGAAAGATTCTCCTCAAAGCCCGTCCCGGCTCAATCATCCTCCTGCACGACCGCCTCTCCAACGCCCCCGCCCTCCTTTCCCGCCTCCTTCCCGCCCTTCGCCGCTCCGGCCTGGAGTTGTATTGACATTTGGGTGGAAAAGTTAGATTCCTAAATTCTTGATTTTGTAGAAAAATATTTATTTGATTACTTTTGCAAATTCTTTTGAGATTGGGAAATGGTGGATTTTTTGCTGGCGGCGTTTGCGGCTGTTTTTTCTTTACTGATTGCACCGGGAAATGACGGGGATTCGGACTGGATTCCTGTTCAGGATTGTTGTGCTGCGGTGGAGAAGTTCAATGCGGTGAATGCCTCAGTCAGGAGCATCCACTGCAAATTCCGTGAGGAGAAGCACATCGAAGTGCTTGACACTCCTGCTGTTGCGGAGGGAACTTACAGCTTCGAGGCTCCTGATGCAATTGATATTGACTATCTGAAGCCTGAGAAATATTCCATCTGCATCCGTTCAGGGGAAATGACCTTGGTTTCTGCCGACGGAAAGGCAAAGACCGTCGATCTTGCCTCCAACAGGCAGTTCGCCGCTATGACAGGGATGCTGATGAAACTGCCTCAGGGACAGAAAAATTTCAGGGTGGAGGCTTGGGAAACCGCTGACAGGTACAGATTTACGGTCATTCCTGCAAAATCTTCCAGGGCCGGGGAAATCACCTTGACGGTTGACAAAAGGGATATGTCCCTGATTACCCTGAAAATGTCGCAGGGTGTCTCCGACTATTCCATATTCACTTTTTATGACAAAGCAATTATTTATATGACTTCCCCTGCAATGGGGGACGAGAGGGGGTTGTAATATGTGGATGAGTCCTCGGGAATGCAAGGAAAGCCTCTTGGAAATGGGGGCGGTGGTGATAATGCCGACATACAACAATGCCGGCACTGTCGGCGCAGTCCTTGCTGACCTTGTTAAATATTCCGAAGATATTCTTGTCGTGGACGACGGTTGCACGGACCTGACGATGGATATTCTCCTCACCTTCGGATTTTCGGAACTTTCCGGGACGCAGAAGCATTTCAGAGGCAAGAAGGTCCTCAGGCACGAAACGAACAAGGGAAAGGGTGCTGCCTTGAAAAATGCCTTTGCAGCAGCCTCCGGGGCAGGTTTTAAATATGCTCTGACCATCGATGCCGACGGTCAGCATTACCCGGGTGACCTTCCGCTTTTTGTCCAGGCCCACAGGGAGCATCCCGACAGTTTGCTGGTGGGTTCCAGGAATCTTGAAAGCGAGAATATGCCTCAGAGAAACACCTTTGCAAACCGCTTTTCGAATTTCTGGTACAGGCTTGAGACAGGGATTCGCCTGGAGGACACCCAATGCGGCTACAGACTTTACCCGCTCAGAGATTGTAGTTGGTCAAAATGGTATTACACAGCACTTTACGAGTTTGAACTTGAAGTGATAGTCTTTGCAGCCTGGTCGGGAAGGGATGTGAGGAATGTACCTGTCAGGGTTTACTATCCTCCGCAGGACAAAAGGGTTTCGCATTTCAAACCGTTGAGGGATTTCACCCGCATCAGCATTCTGAACACTCTCCTGGTGCTGGTCAGCCTGCTTTACATCAAACCCCGCAACTTCCTCAGGCTCTGCACCTGGAAGAATATCTGCGCCTTTTTTGACAGGAACCTCATCCATGTTCAGGACAGCAACCGCAAGATTGTCTTCTCTGTCTGGACGGGGACTTTCTGCGCTTTCCTGCCGTTTTACGGCTACCAGCTCATTCTGGCCGTCTTCCTTGCCCACCTTCTGAAACTCAACAAGTTAGTGGCCGGGGCTTTCTCTGCGGTCAGCCTGCCTCCGCTCATACCTTTCATCGTTTTCGGCAGTTACTGGCTCGGATGCGCCATTCTCGGAAGGGAATGTCTGGTGAGCCTGAATGAAATGACATTTGAGATTGCCGGCAGGGTGCTGCAGGAATACATCCTCGGCGGTCTTGTCTTCGCTGCCGTGGCAAGTTCGCTGTTTGCTGCTTTCAGCGCATTGATACTCAAACTTTTCAGAAGGGGATGACGGGATTTTTCACAAGACTGTACGATTTCTTTGAGAAGCACAAGGTTCTGATGTATGTGCTTCTGGCAATCAGTGTGGCAGTTCTTGTGCTGGGATGTATGAGGCTCAGATTCAATGAGAATATCACCTCTTTTCTGCCTGACGACGAGTCATCCCACAATATGGTCGAGGTCTTCGATAACCTTGATGTCAGCGACAGATTCGTGATTATGCTTTCCTCGAAGGGGGAGGAGACGGACTATTGGACCCTCGATGAGTCCGCTGACACTTTGCAGGAGAGGATTCTTCGTGAGGCCGGTCCGGGATTGGTCAGGGACTGTCTCTTCAGTATAGGTGATGAGGAGATATCTGCCGCCACGGATCTTGTTTACGGCACGCTGCCGTTCCTTCTGACGGAAGCTGACTATGAAAGGATTGATTCCCTTCTCAGGGATGATGTCCTGCCTCTCAGGATGCAGGAAAATATGGCGGATATAACTTCGCCGGGAGGCCTTTTCCTTAAGGACTACATCCTGCGTGACCCTCTCGGAATTGCCACTGAATCCCTGACACATCTTTCCGAACTCAACGCCGACTCTTCCTGGCAGGTCCGGGATTCAAGAATATATTCACCTGACGGCAGCACTCTGATGTGCTTCCTGACTCCTCAGTTCGGGATGGGCTCGACGGGGGACAATGACAGGCTGGTCAGCATTCTTGAAAATGAACTCTCCTCTCTGGAAAAGGCATTCCCGGATGTCCGCGCCGAGTATTTCGCAGGGCCTGCCGTGGGGGTTTACAATGCCAGGCAGATCAAAAAGGACACCCTTGTAACATCTCTTGCTGCCATCCTGCTGATTGCTCTTCTGATTCTGCTGACATTCAAGAGGAAAAGTTCCCTTCCGCTTGTGCTTGTTCCGGTTCTCTACGGAATGCTTTTCTCCCTGGGACTGATGGGCTGGTTCTGTGACGGAATATCTGCCATTGCAGTGGGCAGCGGGGCAGTGGTGATGGGTATAGCCCTGAGCTACTCCATCCACATCATCGCCCATCAGATGCACGTGGATTCCACCAGAACTCTCATCAGGGAACTGGCCTTCCCGCTGACTGTCGGCAGCCTGACCACAATAGGAGCCTTCCTGGGCCTGCTTTTCACCACCTCCGACCTGCTGAGGGACTTCGGACTTTTCGCATCCCTGACCCTTGTCGGAACCCTCATCTACAGTCTGGTCTTCCTGCCACACCATCTGCGTCCGATGGCAGATGTTCCGAAGACCGCCTTCCTCAGGAAACTTGAAAAATTCAACGGCAATCCGTTTGAAAGGAAAGGGTGGCTCCTGGTCATCCTCCTGATTCTCTTTGCAGTCTGTCTCTTCACATCTTCCCTTGTCAGGTTCAATCCCGATATGATGAGCCTGAATTATATGCCGTCTCATCTTGCAGAATCGGCCCTCAGGCTTGAAGCTCTCTCAGGCAGCGGGGAAGAGAGCGAAAACATAATGTTCATCAGCGTCGGGGACAATCTCGACCAGGCCTGCCGCTCAAGAATCCAGACTGACAGAATCCTCGACAGTCTCCAGACCCTCGGTCTGGTGAGTTGCCACACATCCGCCGGAAGGTATGTCATCGCTCCGGAAATCCAGAGGGAACGTCTCTCGAAATGGACTTCGTTCTGGGGCGGGGGACGCGCAGAATCTGTCCTCGGCCGCATTGAAAAGGAAGGTCGGGCAGCCGGTTTCAAGGCTGGCGCCTTCTCCGGTTTCGGGGAAATACTGACAAGGGAATATTCAACATTGAGCTATTCCTCCAGCAGCAACCCCCTTCTCGAAAGCTGGGTTGCATCCTCGGATTGTCTGACGATGCTGATTTCCCGTGCGGTGGTTGCAAACAAGGACAAATCAGCCGTTTACCCTTGTTTCAATCCTTCGCAGACAGTGGTTTTTGACAGAAGCTGGTTTGCTTCCGATATGGTCCGCACTATGAACGACGACCTGAACCTGATTCTCTGGATTTCCTCCGCAATAGTGTTCATTGCCCTCTGCCTGTCGTACGGAAGGCTTGAGATTGCCGTCCTGAGTTTCCTCCCGATGCTGATGAGTTGGGTGATTATCATCGGATTGATGGGGATTTTCGGCCTGCAGTTCAACATTGTCAGCATCATACTTTCGACATTCATATTCGGAATAGGAGATGACTTCAGCATCTTTATGACTGACGGGCTGATTTCCAGATATGCCCTGCGCAGGGAAGTGCTGTCTTCGCACAAAACTGCCATATTCCTGTCCACTTCCACGATTGTGGCCGGAATGGGAGTGATGATTTTCGCTCAGCATCCGGCCCTGCATTCAATCGGAGCCATTTCCATCATCGGAATGATTGCTGTCCTGCTGGTGGCCTTTACCCTGCAACCTCTGATTTTCAACAAGTTCATTCTTGAACCGACATCAAAGGGACGCCCTCCTTACACTCTTTCCGGGATTCTCCGTTCCCTTGTCCTCTGGGCAGTCTTTGTCACGGCCTGTCTGCTGACCATTCTGAGCATTCTGGTTCTTCTCCCGGTTCCGATTTCCAAACTCAGGAAACAGAGGACGGTAAGACTGATTGCCAGCAAACTCTGCCGCCTTACCATCAAGTCTTTCTACAAGGCAAAGAGCAAGGTGGAAAACCCATTCGGGGAAGATTTCTCAAAGCCTTGCGTTGTGGTTGCGAATCACAATTCCTATCTTGACATTGTCTGGATGCTTGCTCTCAGCCCGAATCTTCTCATCCTTGCAAAACAATGGGTGCGCAAGGTTCCGATTTTCTATCCGGTTGCAAAGTTTATGGGGTTCTTCTACACTGATGAAGGCTTCTCGTCAATCACGGATGAATTTTCTCAAAGGGTGAAGGATGGCTGGAGTCTGGTTGTCTTCCCTGAGGGCACAAGACAGACTGACGGCAGAATCCACCGTTTCCATAAAGGTGCATTCTACACAGCCTGCACCCTCGGTCTGGACATAGTGCCGGTGGCGATGTACGGCAATGACAGGGTTCTGCCTAAACACTATCCGATGAATATGGCTCCCGGAGTCTCTGTGGTCAGGGTTCTTGAGAGAATACCGACCTCCGGAAAGGATTACCGCGAAATCGCCAAATCGACAAGGAAACTGATTGAAGCCGAGGTCGCTTCTATGTCAAGGGAATATTCAACACCTGAAAATTCCTATTGGAAGTGGGCCCTGCAGCGGAGTATGCTCTACAAGGGTCTGGAAGCCGAATGGGAGACAAGACTGCAGATGCGTAGGCTTGACGGCTACAGGGAACTGGATGCCGCCCTGCCTCGGGAGGGGAGGATACTCCATTTGGGATGCGGCCGCGGACAGATTGATTTTATGTTGAAAATGCTCGCCGAAGGCAGGACTATAGTCGCAGTGGATTCTGATTCGGACAAAATCAGGATGGCGCAGTGCAATTACTTGTGTAGTAGTGGGTTGGAGTTCGTCTGTGCAGACCCGGAAAGTTTCTGTACGGATGGTTTCGATGCCGTTTTCCACGGCGAATCCGCAACTGTCGTCTCTTCTGCCGATGTTCAGGCAAATGAGCCGTACCCGAGTTCCACTAAAGTTAATTTTTGAAGATTCCTAAGCGAAGTCGAGAAATCATAAACAATGAAACCAAATCCTGAAATACAATTCGCAACGGCCGCCGAAATCAAGGCATTCCAGGAGGCCGGACTGTCAGAGACACTCGAATATCTTGCATCAAATTCAAGGTTCTACAAAAATATGTTCGCCCGCGAGGGAATCGATATCAGGAAGATAAGGAAACTAGAGGACCTTTCCGCCTTTCCCCTGACCTCCAAGGATGATCTTCAAAAGTACAATTCAGACTTCGTCTGTGTCGGACGTGAAGGGATAATCGATTATGTCACCACATCCGGAACCCTCGGTGATCCGGTGACTTTTGCCCTGACGGGAAATGATTTGGACAGGCTTGGCTACAATGAGAAGCTCTCATTCACCACTGCCGGGTGCACCAAATCGGATGTGCTCCAGCTGATGACTACCATAGACCGCCGCTTCATGGCCGGGCTGGCCTACTTTCTCGGTGCAAAGGAAATGGGTATGGGAGTAATCAGGGTAGGCAACGGCATACCGGAACTTCAGTGGGACACTATCCGCAGGGTCCATCCGACTGCGGCAATGGTGGTCCCGTCCTTCCTTCTGAAACTGGTTGATTACGCTGGGAAGAACGGAATAGACTATCACAACTGCTCCCTGCGCAAGGCAGTCTGCATCGGGGAATCCCTCAGGGACCCATATACCTTTGAACTGAGCACCCTGGGTCAGCGTATCCACGAAGCCTGGCCTGAACTGGAACTCTATTCAACCTATGCCTCTACCGAGATGCAGGCCTCTTTTACCGAATGCAGTTTTCATCAGGGCGGGCACATCCCTGTCGATCTGATTATTGTGGAACTTCTTGACGAGAACGGAAATCCTGTTCCCGATGGAGATCCGGGTGAGGTTACTGTCACTTCCCTTGGGGTTGAGGGAATGCCGCTGCTGCGTTTCCGGACGGGTGATATCTGCCGCCGCATTCCGGAACCTTGCCCCTGCGGAAGAAATTCAGCCAGACTCAGTTCGGTAATCGGACGCAAGAGCCAGATGATAAAGTTCAAGGGCACAACCCTCTATCCGCCTGCATTGTTCGACGTGCTGGACAATATTCCGGAAATCACCAATTACATCGTTGAGGTCTATACCAACGACCTGGGAACCGATGAGGTCCTCGTCCGTGTCGGAAGTCAGGACAGAAGCGATGAGTTCGTCAAAAGAATCAAGGATATGTTCCGTTCCAGAG
>CAMEBJ010000056.1 GCA_945912085.1 uncultured Bacteroidales bacterium
CCGGAACCAGAAGGATTGAGGACTGGAAAATCTCTGAGTAATCAGGCTTTGGGGAAATGCCCTGTATCTGCCAATATGTCAGTACACCTGTCATTGGCAGGTTATTTGTTTGTCCCGATGTGCCATTTCAGGATTTGCGTATGAATCGCAGATTGCTGAATATACCGTAATGAAAAAAGGAGAAGATATATATGGAAAATATGAACAACGAGGAGAAAGATCTGAAACAGGAAGAGGCTGCTGCAGTTAACGAAGAGCTGACCGATGCAGTGAACGAAGAGCAGAAGGACTGTAAAGAAGGGAAAAACTCCAAAAAGGAGAAGAAGGCCGAAAAGAAAGCATCTGCAAAAGTGGCCGAACTGGAGAAAAGGATTGCCGAGCTGGAGGAGAAGAACAACAAATTTGAGGAGAAGGCACTCAAAGACAAGGACGACTACATCCGCCTGATGGCTGAATTCGACAATTTCAGAAGAAGAACTGCTCAGGAGAAACTTGATCTGGTAAGTACGGCATCAGAGGAAATCATCAAGGGGATTCTACCTATTCTTGATGACTTCGAGAGAGCCGTGAAAGCACTTGCCGAGACTGAGGACAGTGCGTCTGCGAAGGAAGGGACCGAACTGATTTACAACAAGTTGGTTGGTTTCCTCAAGTCAAAGGGCCTTGCGAGAATTGAGACAGAGGGAAAAGATTTCGACACGGATTTCTTTGAGGCTGTCGCTCAGTTCCCTGTTCAGGAAGAGGACAAGAAAGGTAAGATTTTCGATGTCGTGCAGGCAGGATACACCCTGAACGGAAAAGTAATCAGGTTCGCCAAAGTGGTTGTCGCAATCTGACAATGCGAAAGTTTTGTTGATTTGTAAAGGAGATCAATTTTATGGCAGAGAAAAGGGATTACTATGAAGTGCTGGGCGTTGACAAGAACGCCTCACTTGATGACATAAAGAAAGCGTACAGGAAGAAGGCAATCCAGTACCATCCGGACAAGAATCCGGGCAACAAGGAAGCCGAGGAGAAGTTCAAGGAGGCTGCCGAGGCATATTCCGTGCTCAGCGATGCGGACAAAAGGGCCAGGTATGACAAATTCGGACACGCAGGAATGGGTGGACAGGCAGGACCTGACTTCAGCGGAGGTTTCGGAGACCTGAACGACATTCTGAACAACCTTTTCGGAGGCGGGTTCGGAGGCGGATTCGGAGGATTCAGCGGATTTGGCAGAGGCTTCGGAGGCGACGAAGGTCCTTCACAGAGGGTCAGCAGGGGACGTGACATCAGGGTTCGCGTCAAGATGACTCTTGAGGAGATTGCAAAAGGTGCAGAAAAGGACATTACAATCGAAAAGAACGTGCCTTGCAGCGAATGCGGAGGGAAAGGAGCGAAGAATGCCGCTGACATCAAAACTTGTCCTGCCTGTCACGGTACCGGCCAGGTAAAGAGGGTAATGAACACATTCCTGGGCCAGAGGGTCACCTATAACACTTCTCTCCAATGCGGCGGAGAGGGCAAAGTAATCAGCAAGCCTTGCAGGCATTGCGGCGGAACAGGGCTTGAGAGAAAAAGGGAATCGGTCAAGGTGAAAATCCCTGCAGGAGTTGAGAATGGAATGCAACTTACTGTCCGCGGAGCAGGCCACGCTGCGAAGAACAACGGTGTGAATGGAGATTTGCTCGTGCTGATTGAAGAAGTGCAGCATCCTGAGTTGAAGAGGGATGGAAACAATCTTCTCTACACGAAGATAATCTCAGTCACGGACGCCATTCTAGGTGCGGAGGTCGAGATTCCTTGCCTTGACGGGAAATACAATGTGAAAATCGAGCCGGGAACCCAGTCAGGTACTGTAGTACGGCTCAAGGGCAAAGGGCTCCCGTCTCTCAATTCTGGTACTGGGGACCTTTACGTGAAGTACATTGTCTGGATTCCGAAGAAATTGTCCAGGGATGAGAAGGAGACATTGGAGAGGATGAGGAGCAGCGAGAGTTTCCGTCCGAACCCAAGCAGAGAAGACAAAAATTTCTTTGATCGGCTCAGGGATATGTTTTAGGAAGCTTTGGGGCGTCAGTTTTTGAGTTTTTCTGAAATTTGAGCGTTTCTCAGAAAATAATTTCAGAAAAAGTTTGCAGGATTGAAATTAATTTGTACCTTTGCAATCCCAAAAACAAAGCAACCTCTTACGCAGGGTTTAAACAAGTTGAAAAGTCGTAACGTTGCCACTAAAAACATCTACAGTTATGGATTTGATGAAAGTTGTTGAGCAAGCTTTCGCAAATGAGAAAGTTGCTACATACCCGAAGTTCAAAGCAGGTGACACTATCACAGTTACCTACCGCATCAAGGAGGGAGACAAGGAGAGACTCCAGAAGTTCAGAGGAGTGGTTATCCAGCTCAGAGGTGCAACTCCAACCACAAAGACCTTTACTATCAGGAAAGTGTCAAATGGAGTAGGCGTTGAAAGAATTTTCCCATTTGAGTCTCCATTCATTGATTCAATTGAACTCAACAAAGTTGGTAAAGTTCGTAGAGCAAGAATCTTCTACATCCGCAATCTGTCAGGTAAGAAGGCTCGCATCAAAGAGAAGAGAAGCGCTCTCATAAAAGAGGAGACTGCAGAATAGCAACAGAAGACCGAAAGGTCTCTGATTCGGCCCCTTAGCTCAACTGAATAGAGCATTTGACTACGGATCAAAAGGTTACAGGTTTGAATCCTGTAGGGGTCACAAATCAGACCAGTCAGAAATGGCTGGTCTGATTTTTATTTTCCCCATTCCAGGTCCAGAGATATTTCATCATTCCAGGTACAGAGAGTTTTAGTCATTCCAGAACCAAAGATTCTACGTCATTCCAAGCCAGACAAGCCTAACTAACCACCCAAACCACCCTGCCCAAGATCATAAAAAAGAGTTGTAACAATTTTGTTAAATAAATCAACTACATTGTTACAACTCCTATTTTACAAGCAATTACCGCCAAAAAGGAGAAACCGCACTATTCAAAATCCGGAAAGATAACCTTTTCCGGTGAATATCCCTGGGCAAAGGAAACACCTTCTGATATTAGTTCAAATCCGAGTTTCTGGGCCCTTTCATTCATCTTGCGGACACTCATTCCGGCCCAGGTGTAGGAGCCGAAGGCGAAGAAACGACGATTCTTCAGACAGCGTGCTTCAAGTGAGGAAATGAAGTATGCCACCGGAGGGAAGATTTCGCTGTTGTAGGTCGGAGCACCTGCGGCGATGGTGTCGTACTTGAATGCATCTGCAATTGCATAGGAATAATTCTCAGTGCAGAGATTGTGGATTGCAAACGGGACTCCTTTTCTCTCAAGCGATGCAGCAAGGGCTTTGGCAGCCTTTTCGGTGTTTCCGTACATCGAGCCATAGACGATGCACACTCCCCTCTCACCTTCATATTTGCTGAGTTTGTCGTAAAGTGCGATGACATCTCCCAATTCATCTTCCCAGACAGGGCCGTGGGTGCTGCACACCCTTGCTATTTCCAGACCGGAGAGTTTCTTGAGGGCCGCCTGCACAGGAGCGCCGAACTTGCCCACGATGTTGGCGTAGTAGCGGGTCATTTCCTCACGGTAATCCTCGAATTTGCAGGCATTTACCTTTCCTTCCACGACTCCGAAGGTTCCGAATGCGTCAGCAGAGAAAAGTGTCTTCTCGGCAGCGTAATATGTCACCATCACTTCAGGCCAGTGCACCATCGGAGCGAAAAAGAACTGAAGGGTCACTCCCCTGCCCAGATCGAGCACGTCACCTTCTTTGACAATCTCGATGTTGTCAGTCAGACCGTGATAGCCGGCAATCATAGGAACAGCCTTTGCCGTGGTCACAATGCGGATTTGCGGCCATTCCTCCCTGACACGGCCAAGAAGTGCGGAATGGTCAGGCTCCATATGGTTCACGATGAGATAGTCTATTGTCCTGTCCCCGGCCTCAGCCTTGACTTTTGCGAGATATTCTTCTGCAAATGCCGCATCGGCAGTGTCAACCAAGGCTGTCTTCTGTCCGAAAACAAGATATGAGTTGTAGGAAACTCCCTTCGGAAGTGGCCAGAGGCTTTCGAAGAGGACCTTGGATGTGTCGTTTACGCCGACGTACCTGATTGTTTCTGTAATTCTGTTCATATTTGTTTAATATTTATTGTTTTTCTTTTCAAAGGACACATCAAAAAGCAAGACTTATTCCAATTTCAATGGAGGTGGCGAAATTGTTGTTTCTCCTGATTCTGTCGGCACTGACCTGCCCGTAATCATCTGAAAAAGAAAGTTTTGCGTATGAAAGTCTCAGTCCCGCCAAAAAATCCAGGCTGATTCTTCCTGAAAGCGGAAGACGGTAGCCGGTTCCCATTTTTCCACAAACACCGACTCTATCATCAGTGGCGAAATGGCATCCCCCATCGAGAAAGACAAGCCATCCGGGCAGTTCGGGATTCTTCCCCACCAGACAGGTTCCCCTCAGTGAAACGGGAATCACCCTTGAGCCGAGCATACCTGCGTAACCGGAATACAACGACAGGTTGAACCTCCTCCCGATGTCACAACCGACGTGGGCAAGCACCTGGCCGTTTCCCTTGAACATCCATTCCACATTTTTTGCATTGATGCGGAATCCTTCGACGGAATCATAATTTCTGTGATATGCAATATTTAAGGTTGTCAGACAGCCCCACTCAAGGCCGTAAGTAAACCTCAAGGCCGGTTTCTGATCCGCACGACCGGTTTCAACCCTGTCACGGGCAGATGCCCCACCCGCGTAAACAAACACCAGGAGGCTGCAGAACAGAAAAATATGAAGCAATCTGCGTTCCATATCCTCAGAAAGAGTATTTTACTCCGACTTCGGGAAGCAATCCGAAGATGAGTCCGTTTCTGTAAAGGCCAAGGGAAAAATTGCCATCATCATTTCTCAGATGCAGTCCAAGAACAGGCTTGACTGACACAGAGAGAGTTACAGGGAGGTGGAATCGAAAATCAAGGCCGACACATCCCATTAGCCCAAGAGTCATTCCGGCTTGCCATTTCCTGTCTGTCATATATCCTGCCTTCACTCCCGGACCGGCATGGAAAGTCCCCTCTCCCGACTCTGACTCCCAGTGTTTCAGCACATAGTTGTACCCGAAGTCCAGGCTTACTCCCGGATTCATCTGATTTTTGTAGAAAATGGTGCTGCCATATTCCACGCCAAAACCAATATTCCAGAAAATCCTGTCATTCACGGTGTGGCCATATTCAATCCCCGACCGGCAAAACGAAAAGACAGCTCCGGCCGTGCGTGGACCCGCAGCAAGTCCCCCGGTGAAGAAAAACACCGAGGCAACAACTGCAAGTGCTCCACGCCAGAATCGCATTTTCAGTCCTCCTTCGTCACATCAGACATACTTGAACTCCATATAGGTAGCTCCAAGTTCATCGTTGAAACTTCCTCCGATAAAACCCACGATGTCACCTTTGGAGATGCGCCCGTCCTCAAGGAGGATGTTGATTGACTCGTTCACCATATCTTCCTTGCTCTTCTGCACTTCGAACTTGTAGGGGTAAATGTCGTAGGTGAGATTCAACTCCCTCATTGTGTAGGAGTTGTAACACATTGCATAAATAGGGACTTTAGGACGGAACTCAGCCAGGTAACGGCCTGTGCGTCCTGTCCAGGTGTCAAAGATTATTGCCTTCACGGGGATTTCGGTCGTGGCGGCGACAATCGAGCGGGCAAGGACGGCTGCAATCGGCTTTGTGACCTTCTCCAGATTCAGGTCAAGGGAAGTGTCAATGGAGTTTTCAACTTCCTTTGCAATGCGGCACATCGTTCTGACAGCCTCCACAGGGTATTTCCCGCTGGCGGTCTCGCCACTTAGCATAATCGCATCCGTACGCTGGAAAATCGCATTGGCCACGTCCGTCACCTCTGCCCTGGTAGGTCTCGGATTCTCAATCATACTGTGCAACATCTGCGTCGCGATTATTACCGGTTTCTTGCGGGTGCGGCATTTCTGGATGATATACTTCTGAACTAGCGGGATTTTCTCTGCGGCAATTTCCACACCCAGATCGCCCCTTGCAACCATCACACCGTAACAGTAGGTGAGAATCTCGTCAAGATTGTCGATACCCTGCTGGTTCTCGATTTTCGAAATGATTTTGACGTGGCTCTTTCTTTCGTCGAGAATCGCCTGAATCTCAAGCAGATCCTCCTTGCTTCGCACAAAGGAATGTGCTATGAAATCGATGTCGGCATCGACTGCCCAATTTAGAAACTTCCTGTCTTTTTCCGTCAGGGCAGGCAGGGAGATATGAACATTCGGGACATTCACGCTCTTTTTTCCCTTGATGACACCGCCGTTGAGTGCCTTGCAGAGCAGTTTCCCATCCTGCTTGTCTTCCACCAGCAGGTCAATGGCCCCGTCGTCAATCAGGATGTGCGAACCGACCGGAACATCCTCAACGAAGGTGGCGCAGGTTGTCCTGAGGACGTGTGCCGAACAAAGACGGTCAGGGCCGTTTTCTATGACGATTTCCGTTCCCGGACGCACCACAAAGCCCACCGAGGACTCCATTGCGGTCAGACGGACCTCCGGTCCCTTTGTGTCAACAAGTATTGCAATTTTGTCGGAGACTGCCCTGATGTTGTCCACAACCTTCTGGGCTCCGTCAATTGATGCATGTGCAGAATTGATTCTAGCAACGTTCATCCCACTTTCAAAAAGCTGGCGGATGAAATCCACCTCACAATTTATGTCAGAAATTGTGCATATAATTTTTGTCTTCTTCCCAGTCATAATCTATCAGTTCGTTTGTACGGCGCGAATTTAGCAAATTTTCTTATATCCATATATGACTTTTTGCTTATCTTTGCCAAGTTGTACTGAACCTGGGAATATTCAAATTTCCCGAAGGAACCTAAACACACAATAGATGAAACTCACTGTCAAACCCGTACAGTCGAAAAAAGACTTTAAAAGATTCATTTCCTTTCCGGACTCATTGTACAAGGACTGCCCTTACTACGCTCCGGCACTCAGGACGGACGAAACCGCAACGTTCGACCGCAGGAAGAACGCAGCTTTCGAATTCTGTGAGTGTGAGTGCTTTCTAGCAGAGGACGGCGAAGGAAAGGTAGTCGGAAGGGTTGCCGCAATCATCAACAGAAAGGCAAACGAGACCTGGGGAAAGAAAGAGGTCCGTTACGGATGGATTGATTTCATTGACGACAGGGCTGTTTCCAGGGCCCTCGTGGAAGAAGTGGCGAAATGGGGTCGCGAACGGGGTATGGAAGAGATAGCCGGTCCTCTGGGATTCACCGACTTTGACCCCGAGGGACTGCTTGTGGAAGGCTTTGACAGGCTTGCCACAATGGCCTGCCGCTACCACTATCCTTACTACAAGGAGCATCTCGAAGCAATCGGTCTGACAAAGGTAATCGAC
>CAMEBJ010000057.1 GCA_945912085.1 uncultured Bacteroidales bacterium
TCTTGTGCATATTCGCCGGGGCAAGATTGATGACTATCCTTTTCCCTGGAATCCTGAATCCCACTGACTTCAAAGCAGTGATTGTCCTCAGAAGGCTCTCCTTCACCGCTGCATCAGCCAGCCCGACCAGATGGATGCCTATTCCCGACGAGATGTCCACTTCGACTGTCACGGGCACAGCTTCGATACCTATGCACTTCGCTCCTTTTACATACACTAGCATATCCGAAAAGTTTTTTCGGTAAAAATGTGATGCGGAAAAAGAAAAAACATTAAAAAAGAGAAAATTGTGGCGAAATTCACAAGGGTGACGAAAAAAGAGTAACTTTGCGACTTTGCCATCCGAAGATATTTTTGTAATGATAAGGAAATTTTTTGAATCCACAGGGAAATACCTCCTCTTTCTCCGCCAAGTCTTCAAGAAGCCGGAGAAAGCCGGCATTTTCTGGAGACAGTTCATCAAGGAATCCGACAAACTCATCCTTTCCTCAATTCTGATTGTCGGAGTCATCTCGGTGTTCATCGGCGGTGTGCTCGTCATCCAGACGGCATCCAACCTCGAGAACCCGTTCATTGACAAGATGTATGTGGGATATATGGTCAGGGAAAGCCTTGTCCTGGAGTTCTGCTCCACAATGGTCGCATTGATACTTGCCGGAAAGATGGGGTCGAACATCGCCTCCGAGATCGGGAGTATGAGAATAACCGAGCAGATTGACGCAATGGATATGATGGGTGTCAACTCAGCCTGCTTCCTGGTCCTCCCGAAAATCGTTGCAACAACCCTTCTCAGCCCGCTTCTGATGATGCTGAGCTTTGTCCTCGGACTTGTGGGAGGCTACACGGTCGTGGAACTGACGGGGATTATCCCGACTGCAAAGTTCGTTGAAGGGATAAAATTCTGCTACAATGGATTTTACATCTTCTACAGCTGCTTCAAGATGTCCCTCTTCTGTTTCCTCATCTCGTCCATATCTGCATTCAACGGCTATTACGCCAAAGGAGGCTCCCTCGGAGTCGGGTCGTCCAGCACCAAGGCAATCATCATCACAAGCATTCTCATTCTGATGTCGGATCTCATAGTCACGCAGCTGATGCTTTACTGATTCTCCGGCAAAAGGCAAACTTGAGCTCACCACAATGATAAAGGTAGAACACTTACACAAAGGATTTGACGGCGTGCCGGTTCTGAAGGACATCAATGTGACCTACGAAACCGGGAAATGCAATATGATCATAGGAAAAAGCGGCTCGGGGAAAACCGTCCTGCTGAAATGCCTGATCGGGCTTCTCGAGCCTGATTCGGGAGATATCCTCTACGGAGACTTTGCGCTTTCCGGGATGAACTATGCTCAGAAGAAGGCACTCAGACAGAAAATTGGGATTCTCTTCCAAGGCAGCGCGTTGTTCGACTTTGCTACAGTCCTTGAGAACGTGATGTTCCCGATGGATTTCTTCACAGACTGGTCCAAGGCTCAGAAAATCGAAAGGGCAAGATTCTGCCTCAACAGGGTGAATGTGGTCAATTCTGATGACAAGTATCCAAACGAGCTCAGCGGAGGTATGCAGAAAAGGGTCGGCATTGCCCGCGCCATTGCCCTCAATCCGCAGTTCCTTTTCTGCGACGAGCCGAACTCGGGACTTGACCCCTACACTTCCATCCTCATCGACCAGCTTATTTCAGGTCTGACAGAAGAATTCAACATCACCACCGTAGTGAACACTCACGACATCAACTCCATACTCGAAATCGGCGACAGAATCGGGTTCATTCACGAGGGGAATATGGTCTGGCAGGGTGACAGGAATTCCATTCTGAGCACCGAATGTGAGGAACTACGGGATTTTCTCTGTGCCAACACCCTGGCGCGGAATGTAATGAGAAAGTAGTATCAGAGTCTGATGCGAAGACCGATTTCAAAACCGAATGAGACAGGATTCTCAGTCCTGATGCTTTTTGGCTGACTGGAGTTCTTGAAATAGTACCTGACGCTCGGGTCAGCATATATTCCGAGAATGTCCGCCACGACAAACTCGACACCGAGTCCCGCTCCTACCGAGAACTGGAAACCGTTGACACTCTCCTTGTAGGTGGCAACAGGATTCTGCATTCTGTAAACATTTGCCACGCATTTCTCGACGGAGCCTCCGGCATAGGTGTAGAAATCCACTATGTTTGTCTTTATTATGCTGAAATACGCATTCACGGGGATTCCTATGTAACTTACACTGTTTCTGATCTTTGTCTCAGTGTATTCATCTGACATACCGGCTGAGGACGAAGTCGCCGGGTCGGTGTAAATACCATTGAAAGAGCGCGTCATTATCGTGTAGTTCAGCCCCGTGCCGACTGCCCAGCGGTTCCCGATGAAGAACTTGGCTCCGATACCGAAAGAGAAAGGTATGCCGTAACTGCTTGAACCGGTTTCCGTTATTGTCTTGAGGGAGACCTGCTCCGAACCAAGTGACGGAATTCCCGGACGGGAGAATGACTGGGAGGCGGACCTTTTTGCCCCGCCGGACTGAGTGTTGGTCATGGCATTCCCGGAAATGCTCAGCGATGATTTGATTTTCTTCCTGCCTTTCAGTTCCCGTGCCTCAATCCAGTCGCTGTCATCAACATCGGCCTCCCCTGCGGCCTTCATCTGGGGTGAAGCCTCTGACGGATTCCCGGCAGGATTTTCTGACGTCAAGGCTGAAGCCGGTTCCTCCGTAACTGATTCAGCAGTAGAATCATTTGATGATTCAGCCGATAACGAATCCTGTCCCGCAGAACCTGATTCTGAAGGCGTCAGAACTGTAGATGCAGCGGATTGCTCCTGCGAAAGACCTGAGCGTGAAGGCTGAGCTGAAAGAGATGTCTGAACTGACGGTGAAGGCTGAACATCTACGGATGATTTTGCAACAGAAGGTGTCTCGGAAGGTCTGAGGCCGTCCAGATTGACCGAAAGAATCTCCTCAGGCACGTCAGCAAGCATCCCCGACGACGGCACTACGGCCAGGACGTCGTCACTTGATTCAACGGGACCTCTTCCGCCCCACGGAATCAGGATAGAGACGACTGCCGCAGCAACGGCCACACCGGCAAGCGTCCTGCGCAGCCAAACGGGAACAATCACCTTCCTTGCAGGAACCACAGTCCCGGCACTGTCAAGACGCCCGCAGACTCCCTCCCAGACTCCCTGGGGAACCACTTCCTCAGCCGAGTCCATCAAAGCCTTGATGTCAAGGTCAAATCTGCTATGGTCGTTTTCAGACATTCCTGATTCTCTTTATCTTTTCCTGAAGCATCGCCCTCGCCCTGCTCAACTGGCTTCTCGAGGTGACTTCTGATATTCCCAACATCTCCGCTATGTCCTTGTGGGAAAATCCCTCAATCACATAGAGGTTGAACACGGTCCTGAAACCAGTCGGCAACTCTGAAATCATTTTCAGCAATTCTTTGTAGCCCAAGTCCTGAATCTGGGTTGAACCCTCCGATGACAGATTCCGGGCGGCGGTGATGTCCTCGCTCATTTTCAGAGCATCCTTTTTCCTGAGATACATCAATACGGTCGTGACGAAAACCGTCCTCGCCCATCCCTCAAAGGAGCCGTTGCCCTTGTAACTGTCAATCTTCGTGAACAGGGTGACAAAGCCGTCCTGAAGGAGATCCTGAGCAACCTCACGCTCCGGAATATAACGAAGGCAGACAGGGAACATTTTGGGCGCAAGCCTGTCAAAGACTGCTTTCTGCGCCTTTCTGTCACCCTTTCTGCACAGGTCAATCAGTTCCTTCTCCGAAATCTCTTTCACGGCGGTCCCTTTTACCGTCAGTTACCCGTGCGACAGAAAAGATGCTTACAATACCGTAATTGTTGCACGGAGACGGAGCAAAATCCGTCTGACGGAGGTCATAATCTGCAAAAATAATTATTTTTATGCTATTTTTGCACTTGTATCTTTAATTGGAACAAAATACTATGGGTAGAAAAAATATATTTAATATTAAATATATAATATACAACATATTACTTTTTTCGTGCCTTCAGAGCGCCACGGCGCAGAGCTACAAGTCCGAGCGTGAACAGGAGAACAGGTTGATGGATGCCGTCACTGCCTACGACAACGGTGACATCTCCAGGGCGGGGCAGATTCTGGAAGGAATAACCGCAGCCGATCCGGAGAACGATGCGGCACATTACTATCTCGGCCTTGTCGCTGTCAGGAAAGCTGACCTTGAAACCGCAGAGAATGAATTCCGCAAGGCTTCAGCCATCGACACGACGAATTTCTGGTACCGACACCGCCTTGCCTCCGTGTATTCAGCCACGCACAGACCGGAACTTTCCGAGTCCATCTACCAGGGTCTGCTGAGGGATTTCCCGAAAAAAAGCGACATCTATTACAACCTTATGGAGCTCTATCTGTCAGAAGGCAGGCTGGAGGAAGCCCTCTCCACACTTTCCCAGATTGAGACGGTCTTCGGAAAAAACGAGATGACCGTGATGACGAGATTCGAGATTATGAACCGTCAGAATCATCCAAGGGAAGCCTACGAGATGCTCGAGAACTACAACAAGGAGTACTCGTCCCCCCAGGTCCTGTCCCTTCTGGGAGACTACCAAATGTCGATGTACAATGACTCCACGGCGGTTTCACTCTACGATGAGGCACTGGACATCGCTCCGGGCTATGCCCCGGCACTTCTGGGAAAGGCAGAGGCGTACAGAATCACGAGGAAGTATGACCAGTACTTCCGGACGATGGAAAAATTCGTCACTGACCGGGACATCTCGTCCAAAGGCAAGGCAGATTACCTCAAGGAGGTCATCAGGCGGTCCGACCCGAATTTTCTCAAGGCTTTCCGGCCACAGATGGACTCGCTCGTGGCCAGCGGGGTTGCCACTCACCCGAAGGACAGCTCGATGATGACTCTCTCGGGGCTTTACTACTACGGGACCGAGAGGGTGGACAAGGCCTGCGAGGAATTCCGGAAAAATATGCTGAACTGGCCTGAAAACATCTCTGCCACAGCCTCTTACATCGAAGTGCTGGCATACGCGAACCGCTGGGAGGAGCTGGTTTCCGAAGCGGAGAAGGCCTCGGAGAAATTCCCTGAGGAAAAAGCCTTTCTGGAATACTCGGTGCTGGCTGGCTACAATCTCAAAGACTACAATCTCGTGCTGTCGCTCTGCCAGAGAATCATCGACAGAAATCCTTCCGACAGCGCCGCTGTTCTCTCCTCATACTCAACGATGGGGGATGCATATCACCTTCAGGGAGACAATGCCAAAGCCTACAAAGCCTACGACAGGGCATTGAAAGTCAACCCGGAGCATTGCCCCGTCCTGAACAACTACGCCTACTGGCTGTCGATGGAGGGGAAGAAGCTGAAGAAAGCCTACACTATGAGCAGGAAGACCGTCGAGAAGGAGCCTGACAACCCGACCTATCTGGACACCTTCGGATGGATTCTCTACCTTCAGGGCAAACCACTGGAAGCCAAGCCATTCTTCAAGCACGCAATGCTCTACGGCGGGAAGGACAGCGCGGTGATTCTCGACCATTATGCCGAGGTGCTGTATGCCCTCGGGGAGTACGATATGGCATTCATCTACTGGGACCAGGCCCTTGCCAAAGACAAGGACGGGGAAAAGATTGAAGGCCTTGCGGAGAAAATCCGTGAAAGAAAGGCTTCACGGAAAAAATAGGGGGATTGCATGAGGACATTTTATCTGAAAACGGCTTCAGTTCTGTTGGTGCTCGCTCTTGCAGCATCCTTTGCCACTGCGCAGGACCTTGAAACCCAGAAAAGGGAGAAGGCCCGTCTTGAAAAGGAAATCAGCCTGATAGACAGCCAACTGAAGGAAAACAGCAGCAAAAGTCGGAATGCCCTCACGGAACTGACCCTGCTTCAGAAGAAAATTTCGAACAGGAAAGCCCTCATTGCACAGAGCGATGCTGAAATCCGGCGCTGCAACGACAAGATTTACCTGGCCAACAGGCAAATCGCGCGGCTTCAGGCACGACACGACACCTTGGATGCCTACTACAGCCGCCTGATCAGGGGTGCGTACAAGAACAGGGATGCGAAAATCTGGTATATGTACATCCTGGCAAGCGATGACCTCGGACAGGCATTCCGGAGATACGGCTATTTCAAGAATCTCTCCAACGAAATCAGGACACAGGCACAGAAACTACGCGAAGCCAGGGAGGAACTCGAGGCACAAAAGCGGCAACTGGCAGCCCTGAAGAATGAGGCAGAAAGCGTAAAGGCCGAAAGGAAAAAGGAATATGACACCTTAGTAGGGGATGAAGCCCGTTCAAAGGTGGTGGTGAACAATCTCAGGAAAGAGAAAAAGAAGTACCAGAGTCAGCTCGCCACGAAGAAGAAGCAGATGGAGGCTCTCAACAGGGAAATCGAAAGGCTTGTCGCTGAGGCGATGAAAGCCTCGAAGCCATCTGCGGGGAAAAAGAAGGTGGAAGTGGACTACAAGCTTGCCGGGGAATTTGCCTCCAACAAAGGCAGACTGCCCTGGCCGGTGGAAGGTCCGGTGGTGGACAGGTTCGGCCAGCATTTCCATCCTGTTTACAAATCCCTTACCCTCCCTCAGAACAAGGGAATGGACATTGCGACAGAGAGAAACTCAGCCGTGAAATGCGTTTTCAACGGGGTGGTGCAGCAGGTAGTCGTCATTCCGGGCTACAACCAATGCGTCCTCATTCAGCACGGAAATTATTTCTCATTCTACTGCAAGCTCAAGTCCGTTTGTGTCAAAGCGGGCACAAAGGTCACGACGGGACAGGAAATCGGCACGGTTGACACAATCGGAGGAGAGACACAGCTACACTTTGAAATATGGCAGAACGACAAGCCTCAGAATCCGGAACTATGGCTCAGGTAGATATGCAGCAATGTTGAATATACCGTAAACCATGACGGATAAGACAATATAAAACATCTGTTAATCAATGAAAAAAACAGTCTTTCTAACCGGTGCGACCGGGAATATGGGATGGGCGGGATTCCTGGAACTTTACGCCCGAAAAGAGGAGTTTGACATCCGGATTCTCGCACGAAAAAGCAAGAAGAACCTGAAGAAGCTCAAGCCTTATCTGGAAGATCCGGCCGTGACGGTAATCTGGGGCGATCTTGTGTCCTTCGAGGATGTGCTCAAGGGCGTGAGCGGGTCTGATTATGTGTTCCACATCGGAGGAATGGTCTCCCCTGCTGCGGACTATTACCCGGAGAAAACCCTGAAAGTCAATGTCCGCTCGTCCGAGAACGTGGCGCGTGCTGTTCTTGCACAGAAGAATGCCGACAGGATCAAAGTCATTTACATAGGTTCAGTGGCACAGTACGGAGACCGTCGCAAGCCCTTCCACTGGG
>CAMEBJ010000058.1 GCA_945912085.1 uncultured Bacteroidales bacterium
ATTCTCTTTCTGCCCTCAACTGCTCAATCATCAGAAAGACAGGCTCCACCATCAGGACCATTCCCGCATCGCCGCCGTAACTGTAGTCATCGACCTGTTGGCGCGGGCCTTTTCCATATTTCCTTAAATTGTGTACTTTTATTTCTACGAGGCCTTTTTTGATTGCCCGTCCGACAATGGAATGGCTCAACGGACTTTCCAGCAACTCCGGAACAACTGTTATTATGTCAATTCTCATATATGATTTTCTTTTACGGTGGCAAAATTAGCATTATTTGATTAAAAAATCATATATTTGCAGGTTGTAAAACGAGTGTGAGTTATTAGACATTTAATTTATGAGTGAAGAAATTATCACTGAAGTCACTGAGGCCTCCATTGAGCCGGAAGTTGCTGAAGTCTCCAATGAACCGGAAGTTGCTGAAGTCTCCAATGAACTGGAAACTGTTAAGGAAGTAGAGCCCCTTGAAATTCCTGAGGCTGAAGATGTTCAGGAAATGCAAGAGGAGCAGGAAACGCAAGAGGAGCAGGAAACCAGTTATGCAGACAAGCCTCTGGTCGCTTTGGTCGGGCTTTTTGAGGAATTCTCAAAGAATGGGGACAGGTTGAAGATGTTCAAGGAGGCTGAGGCCATCAAGTCTGCATTCTACAGAAAATTGCAAAAGGAAAAATCCGAGGTTGAGGAGTCTGCAGTTGAGGCTCTGACCGAGTTGGAGAACGGCTTCAGGGCTGTTTACAATGAATACAAGAAGGAGCGTGCCCGGTACAATGCCGCCATCGAGAAGGAAAGGGAGGAGAACCTTGCAGCAAAACAGGCCGTGATTGAGGATTTGAAGGCTCTTCTGGAGAAACAGGAGGACGTGGATGCGACTTTTCCTGCTTTCCGTGAAATACAGAAACGCTGGAGGGAAATCGGTCCGGTGCCGCAGCAGAGTTTCAGGAATTTGAACGACACCTACCAGCTCTATGTGGAGCAGTTCTACGATATGGTGAAAATCAACAGGGAACTCCGTGACCTGGATTTCAAGAAGAATCTTGAGGCAAAGGAGGCTTTCTGTGCCGCTGCCGAGAAACTTGCCGAGAATGAGAACATAGTTGCAGCGTTCAACGAACTTCAGAAACTCCACGAGCAGTGGAAGGAACTCGGACCTGTGGCAAAGGAATTCAGGGATGACATCTGGAACCGCTTCAGGGCTGCAACCCTCGTAATCAACAAGAGATATCAGGCCTATTTTGAGGAACAGAAGGAACAGCAGCTTGCCAATCTGGCTGCCAAGACTCTTCTCTGTGAGAAAGTTGAGGAAATTGCCGGCCGCGAGGTCGCTTCCCTGAATGAATGGAATGCTTTCTCTAAGGAAATAGAAGACGTTCAGAAGGAATGGAAGGCCATCGGATTCGCAACAAGGAAGGAGAATCAGAAGATTTACGACCGTTTCCGCGCAGCCTGTGACTCGTTTTACACCCGCAAGCGTGATTTCTACAATGATTACAAGGACAATATGAACGCCAACCTTGAGAAGAAGACGGCTCTCTGTGAAGAGGCTGAACAGCTCAAGGACAGCACCGAGTGGAAGAAGACAGCCGACAGGCTCATCGCACTCCAGAAACAGTGGAAGGAAATCGGTGCAGTTCCGCGCAAGAAGTCAGACCAGCTCTGGAAACGTTTCCGTGCTGCCTGTGACGCTTTCTTTGACCAGAGGGACAAGAATGCCAAACCGGAAAATGACTTCTACGGTAACCTCAAGGCCAAGCAGCGTCTCATTGCTCAGATCAATGAATATGAACTGACCGGGGACAAGGATGCGGATGCCGAGGCAATGGAAGCCTTTGCCGCACAGTGGCAGGGAATCGGCTTCGTCCCTTTCAAGGAGAAGGACAACATTGCCCAGGCGTACAAGGAGGCTATGGCGTCCAAGTTCCCTGAGGCCTCAAGACGCCAGAGAAGACCTTCAAGACCGGTTTTGTCCCCTAAGGAGAAACTTGTGGCGAAATACAACCAGTTGGAACAGGACATAGTTACTTACGAGAACAACATCGGCTTCTTTGCAATGTCAAAGAACTCCGCTCCGCTTATCAGACAGATGGAGGACAGGATAGCACAGGCGAAGGAAGAGTTGAAATCCCTCGAAAAGCAGATTCGTGAGATGGATGCTGAGGGAGAATAATCAGAAATTACCAGATGAACAAAAACACAATTATCGGCTTTGTGCTGATTGGGGTAATCCTCTTCGGATTCTCCTGGTACCAGTCAAGGCAATTCAAGAAACAGGCGGAATATCAGGCACAGTTGGATTCTATTGCACGCGTGGAGATGCTTGCGCAGATTGCGGAAGACTCCCTCAGGCGTGCGGAACATCCGGAACTTTACGAAAATGAGACAGTGGTGGTTTCCTCTGACGGGACTGCCGCAACTTATGGCAAATCCCGCCAGGTTGCTTACAAGGATTCTCTTCTTGGAGCCGCTTCATTGGCGCAGGAGTCCTTCTTCCGTCTTGCCAACGAAAAGGTAGAAATCGTTTTCTCGACAAAGGGTGCTCAGCCTTATTCCGTGAAAATCAATGACTACAAGACCTACGACAGTCTTGATCTCTACCTTGTCAAGCCCGGCAGGAGTGATTACGGGGTATCCGTGTATGCCGGAGAGAACATCAACACCAGGGACTTTGTCTTCGATGTTGCCGAGCACACGGACTCCACGGTGGTGATGCGTCTTCCTTTCTCTGCAGGAGGGTATATTGAACAGAAATATGTACTCGCGCCGGACAGTTATGTTGTGAAGAACGAGCTCTCGTTCGTCGGGATGCAGGATGTGATTTCCAGAAAGGTGTCATATTTCGATATAGACTGGAACATTGTGATTCCGCGTCTTGAGAAAGGCTACAAGAACGAGAAGCAGTATTCGAAGATTGACTGCCGGTTCCCTGATGACAAGAAAATCCAGGAGGTGGGCAAGGGCCGTGACGGCAGCAAGAGGTTTGACTCCCGCATAGAGTGGTTTGCCTTTCAGCAGCAGTTCTTCTCTGCCATTATGCGCGCTGAGAATGATTTCTCTTACGGAGACCTCAATGTTAAATATTTCGATGAAAATGATCCTGAACGCAATCTGATGGCTTGTTCTGCAAGCCTGCGTTCGGAGGTCAATGTCAATTCCGACAGAGTCACCGTCCCGTTTGATTTCTATTTCGGTCCGAACCACTTCAAGACTTTGAAGAGCTATGACAGGAAATACGAGAAGATTATCCCTCTCGGTGGCTGGCTTGTCAGCTGGATCAGTCGTATTGCAATCATTCCTTGCTTCAATTTCTTCGGCAGATTCATCAGCAACTACGGTCTGGTGATTCTCCTGATGACCATTTTGATAAAGCTCGTGATTTCTCCTCTGACTATAAAGTCCTATATGTCTTCGGCAAAGATGAATGTCATCAAACCTGAGGTTGAGAAACTTAACGAGAAATATCCGAAGGAGCAGGATGCAATGAAGAAGCAGCAGGAAATGATGGCGCTGTACAAACGTGCAGGAATCAGTCCGATGGGAGGCTGTCTCCCTATGCTTCTCCAGTTCCCGATTCTCTTTGCGATGTTCCGTTTCTTCCCGGCATCCATCGAGCTTCGCCAGCAGAAATTCCTCTGGGCAGATGATTTGAGTACATTTGACTCGATTCTCGACCTGCCGTTCAACATTCCGCTTTACGGAGACCACATTTCGCTCTTTACGCTTCTGATGGCTGTTTCGATGTTCGTATATTCAAAGATGACTTCGTCACAGATGTCCAACGATCCGAATATGGCCGGAATGAAGTTTATGAGCGTCTGGATGATGCCTATTATGATGCTGTTCATCTGTAACAACTTCTCCAGCGGTCTGACATATTACTATCTGCTTTCGAACCTGATTGCAATGTTCCAGACCTGGTTCATCAGAAGGTTTGTCGTGGATGAGAAGAAGATTCTCGCACAGCTTGCCGCTTCGGCAGGCAAGCCTCTTCCGAAGAGCAAGTGGCAGCAGCGTCTTGAACAGGCGCAGAAGATGCAGCAGCAGGCTCTCAAGGAACAACAGAAAAAACGCAGATAATGATTTCGGAAATACTTTCTGAATTGAAAAATGAACTGCCTCCAACCGTAAAGTTGGTGGCAGTTTCCAAATTTCACCCTTTCGAGTCCATAGTTCAGGCTTACGAGGCCGGGCAGAGAATTTTTGCGGAGAGTCGTCCGCAGGAACTTTTTGCCAAGGAAAAGCAGAGGATTGCCCTTATGGGGCTTCGATCAGATGAGTCCGGATGCGGATTGGAGGTTTCATCCCGCGAGGGTTATATGTCAGACCTTCAGTGGCATTTCATAGGGCATCTTCAGACCAACAAGCTCAAGATGGTTCTTCCTTACGTCTCTTTAGTGCAGTCGGTTGATTCGCTGCGTCTTCTTGATGCCATTGACAGATGGGGACGGGAGAATGGCAGGGTGACAGACATACTTCTAGAATGTCACATCAGTTCGGACATCAGCAAACAGGGTTTTTCCGAGGATGAATTTCCCGGGGTGGTGCATCATTGCCAGTGCTTGGAAAATGTCCGGGTGAGGGGAGTGATGGGGATGGCCACTCTCACTGACAATGTCGAGATTGTCAGGAATGATTTCAGAAGGCTGGTTTCTTTTGGGAATCTTCTTAGGCGTCTTTCCGGATGGGACTGTCCGGAGATCTCTATGGGGATGTCTGGTGACTTCCGCATTGCGGTTGAGGAGGGTTCGACTATGGTACGCATAGGTTCCCTCATCTTCGGTAGCAGAAATTGACGTGAAACGGCGATTTCTGCGTTGTCGGTTTTGTCAAATTCCTCACAACCGCAAGGTTGCTGCGGATTATATGTTATTTGAGGGAGGTGATCATGGCTTTGGCGACGGCGCGGGATGCACCACAGCCACCGAGCCTTTCGCGGATGAGAGAGTAGTCCTCAAGCATTTTGCCACGATATTCCTTGTCCTCTACCAATTTGCGGACCTCCTCCACAAGTGCATCCGGATTGCAGTCATCCTGAATCAACTCCCTGAACGCCAATTTGTCAATGCAGAGATTACCAAGGCTTATATACTTGACTTTCACTATTCTTTTGGCAATGCTGTAGGTCAGGGAACTCATTCTGAAGCCGACCACCTGCGGCGTTCCGATGAGAACAGCCTCCAGTGATGCCGTCCCGGAATTGATTACGGCTGCCTTGGCGTGTTTGATAATGGACTGTGTCTGCCCGAAGACAACCTTGATGAACCTGTCCTCCTTGCTCAGCCACGGAGTGTAGTCGGCAAGGGAACGCGCCGGGGCACCTGCAATGATGAACTGATAGCCGGAGTACTGCGGAATAGCCTTCATCTTGTGTGCAAACTCCCTCAGTACAGGCATCATCGTGGAAATCTCATTGGCACGCGATCCTGCTAGCAGGGCGATGTAAGGCTTGTCATCCAGTTTGTTGTCCTTAAGGAACTCCTCCCGTGTCCTTGCCAGTTCTTCGGAATTGTCAATTGCATCGACAAGAGGATTCCCTTTGTATATATATGGTATATTCTTCGATTCGAAATACGGAATCTCGAAAGGAAAGACGATGAACAGCCTGTCAACATATTTCCTTAATTTCCTGATGCGTCCCTCGCGCGAGGCCCAGACCTTAGGGGCGATGTAGTAAAACACCTTTAAACCCCGTTTGTGCGCAAATCTTGCAATCTTGAAATTGAATCCTGGGTAGTCGATGAGGATGACGACATCGGGATTCCAGCCTGCAATGTCCCTTTTGCAGTGGGCCACATTCCCAAGCAGTTTCCATCCTTTTGCAAGAACTTCCTGGAAACCCATTACTGCACCCTCGCGGTAGTGGTGGACGAGTCCTGAACCTTCCCTGACTCTGGTTTTTGCACGGTGAACGGCATCCATCTTGTCCCCGCCCCAGAATCTGATGGCGGCTAACGGGTCTTCGGCATATATGCCATTCATAAGGTTCGAGCCGTGGAGGTCGCCTGATGCCTCTCCTGCGATGATGTAGTATTTCATAAGTATATAGGATATATTAAAAATCCCTGTTGATTCCGATTCTCTCGAGGTGTGCGGTCTCTTCGCGGTCGGTCGTGTCTATGTTGTGGGTCGTGACGGAGACATACCCTTCTTTCATCAGCCTGTGGTCAGAAAGGGGAGTGTTGGTCGGGTCGTCAATGAAGGTTCCTGTCATCATAAACAATTCCTCTCCCTCCTCGCATTCCGCCTGAGATTTCTGTCCGAGCATTTCCGGTGTGAGTCCGAGTTTGGCATAAAGGGCCGGATTCCATTTGCAGAATTCCCTGACCCATCTTCCGCGGCCCTGGACTCCTGTCCTGACACCCTTCATGCTCTCTGCCGGAATGTTCGGAAAATTCACATTGTATATGATGCCTTTTTTACCGGAAAGGTTGGAAATGAGAGTTCTGAAAATATCAGGGAAATATTTCTCGACGGCGGAGAAATCCGCATCAGGGTTGAGGCTGTCAAGCGAGACTCCGATTGAGGGGATGCCGTTCAGCGCTCCCTCGAGGGCAGCTCCAAGGGTCCCTGAGTAGCAGGAAGCCGAAGCGGCATTGGAGCCGTGATTGATTCCCGAAACAATCACATCCGGAAAATTGTCAAGAAAACAGGTGTTGAGTCCGAATTTGATGCAACTCGCAGGAGTCGCGTCAAGGTAGGCTGTCCTCAATGCTCCCTTTACAAGATTACCCGAGGCGTCCCTCACCTCGTCTTCCTGAAGCAATTCCTTGTAAGCAATTTGTTTGAGACCGAGAGAGACTGCCATTGACATCCCGGATTGATGATATTTTGGTGCAATGACAGTGACACTGCCAAATTGTCGCATGATTTCTGTCAGGACTTTGATTCCTTTTGCCTGAAAACCGTCGTCATTCGTGATAAAAATCTCCATCTGGAAAGTATTTTTTACAAAGATAGTTGAATATTCATTATTTTTCTTATTTTTGCACCGTTTTTGCAAAGAGGGGGGCTCGGAAGGATGAACGACTCTTTGTCAGTCCCCTCCGGAAAAGTTGGAAAAGTTTGTATAACATTTTAATATTCAAAAAGATGATTAAACTTGGTATTAATGGATTCGGCCGCATCGGAAGAATGGTTTTCCGTGCCGCTGTCGAGAATTTCTCAGATGACATTCAGGTTGTGGGTATCAATGACCTCCTTGATCCTGAGTATCTTGCTTACATGCTCAAATATGACTCAGTTCACGGTCAGTTCAACCACGAAGTAAAGGTTGAGGGCAACTACCTCGTAGTC
>CAMEBJ010000059.1 GCA_945912085.1 uncultured Bacteroidales bacterium
CTACCCTGTCAATCTGCTCGTCCGAGAGTTTCTCGAAATGCGAGAAGTCGAAACGGAAATATGAATCGGTCACGAATGAACCTTTCTGCTCCACGTGGGTTCCGAGGATTTCCCTCAGGGCCTTGTGGAGAAGGTGGGTTGCAGTGTGGTTCGATGAAATCTGTCTTCTGCGGACGGCATCCACCACGAGTGTGAACGGCACGCTGCAGTCTGACGGAATCCTGTCGGCAATGTGGATTGTGAGGTTGTTTTCCTTGATGGTGTTGAGGATGTTGATTTTCTCACCGCTCTCCGAAAGGATGTAGCCGGTGTCACCGACCTCACCTCCCATTTCGGCGTAGAAAGGAGTCCTGTCGAAGACCAGCTGGTACATAGTCTTGTTCTTTGCCTTGACGGTGCGGTGCCTTGTGAGGGTCGCTCCTTCAAGGGTGGTCAGGTCGTAGCCGAGGAACTCCACGCACTCGCAATGCTCAAACTCCACCCAGTCTCCAGACTCGATTGCAGTGGCGTTGCGTGCCCTTTCCTTCTGCTTCTGAAGTTCTGCGTCAAACTCCTTCAGGTCAATCTTGTAGCCGTTCTCGGAAGCAATCAGTTCGCTCAGGTCAATCGGAAATCCGAAGGTGTCGTAGAGGGTGAATGCGTCCTTACCGCTGATGAGTTTCGTCTCTGAGGATTTTTCCATTATGTTGTCCATCAGGCGGATTCCCCTGTCCAGAGTGCGGAGGAAAGCCATTTCTTCCTCCTTGATGACTCTCTCGATGAGAGCCTGCTGGCTGACAATCTCGGGATAGAACTCTCCCATATCGTCCACCAGCTGTCCGACCAGACGGCAGAGGAACGGCTCGTTAAGCCCGAGGAAGGTGTAGCCGTAGCGCACGGCGCGGCGCAGAATCCTCCTGATGACATATCCTGCCTTGACATTCGAAGGAAGCTGCCCGTCGGCAATCGAGAAACTGATTGCCCTGATGTGGTCTGCGATGACCCTCATTGCAACGTCCTCCTGCTCCGAAACGCCGTATTTGTGTCCTGAAAGTTCCTCGATTCTGCGGATCATTCCGGTGAAGACATCAGTGTCGTAGTTGCTTTTCTTGCCCTGGAGTGCCATACAAAGCCTTTCGAAGCCCATTCCCGTGTCGATGTTCCTGTTCGGAAGCGGCTCGAGTTCCCCGCTTGCCTTCCTGTTGAACTGCATGAACACGAGGTTCCAGATTTCTATGACCAGATGGTGTCCCTGATTGACGAGATCCCTTCCCGGAACCGCTGCAATCTCTTCGTCGCTGCGCAGGTCAATGTGAATCTCGCTGCAAGGGCCACAGGGACCTGTGTCGCCCATTTCCCAGAAGTTGTCGTGCTTGTTCCCGAGCAGGATCCTGTCCTGTGGAAGATGTTTCTTCCAGGCCTCAAGTGCTTCCGTGTCAAGGCTTGTGCCGTCTTCAGCGGATCCTTCGAACACTGTGGCGTAGAGTTTCTCCTTGTCAATCTTGTAAACCTCGGTAAGAAGTTCCCAGGCCCAGTCGATTGCCTCTGTCTTGAAATAGTCTCCGAAACTCCAGTTTCCGAGCATCTCGAACATTGTGTGATGGTAGGAGTCGTGTCCGACCTCCTCAAGGTCATTGTGCTTTCCGCTGACCCTAAGGCATTTCTGACTGTCGGTCACCCTTTTGTACTTTGGTGCGCTGTTTCCCAGGAACCAGTCTTTGAACTGATTCATCCCGGCGTTTGTGAACATGAGTGTAGGGTCGTTTTTCACGACCATCGGAGCTGAGGGGACGATGGTGTGTCCCTTGGAAGCGAAGAAGTCCAGGTAGGCTTTTCTTATCTCTTTAGATGTCATATATTTACAATTGTTTTTCATTCGTTTGGCAGCCGTTTGGGGACACTCCGGACCCCATCTTCGGCAAATTAACGCGCAAAATTATAATTTTTTCCGGAAAAAGACTATCTTTGCGCCCTATGCCTGAAATTAAAAAGTACATTTTTGATCCCAAGACTCTGACTTACCAGACAGTGAAGAAGCCCCGCAACTCAAAGTTGGCGAGGTTTGCCCTGCATTTTTTCATCACTTTCTGTGCCGCAGTCCTGAATGTCTGGATATATACTTCCGTTTTGGGCTTCGAACTTCCCAAGACCGTGATTCTGAAAAAGAAGAATGCCGAGTGGGTCACAAGAGTGGATGTCATCCGCAATCATCTCGATGAATATGATGCCGCGCTGACTATGCTCCAGGTCAGGGATGACGACATCTACAGGTCGCTTTTCGGAATGTCCCCGATTTCCTCCGAGGTGAGAAACGCGGGTTTCGGAGGGATTGACCGCTATGACTACATCGATGAAATAGGTGACGGAGGTCTGCTGAAGAACACTGCCGTCCGTCTGGATATCCTCACAAAGAAGACCTACATTCAGAGCTGCTCCTTCGACGAGGTCTCGAAGGTGGCGAAGAAGGCTGGCGAGATGGCTTCCTGCGTACCCAAAATATCCCCGATCATCCCGGACCGCAAAAATTTCAGGCTTTCAAGCGGTTTCGGTGTGAGAACCGACCCTGTTTACGGAGGAAAGGCAAGGCATAATGGCCTGGACTTCGCCATTGAGGTCGGCAATCCGGTCTATTCCACTGGCGACGGGGTCGTGGAGGAAGTGACCGTAAACTACTCAAGGAGGGGCTTCGGCTGCTATGTCCTCGTGGATCACGGATTCGGCTACAAGACCCGCTATGCCCACCTCAGCTCCGTCTATGTGCAGCAGGGAATGAAGGTCAAGAGGGGAGACTTCCTCGGTAAGACCGGCAACACGGGAAAATCCTCCGGGCCGCATCTCCATTACGAAGTGATTTATATGGGCCGTCCGGTCAACCCCGTGAACTATCTCGACCTGAATGTCACTCCGGAGGAGTACTCCACAATGGTCAGGCACGTTGAGGCGGAGTCGGCTGTGACCCTCCATCCTTTCCACCAGAAGCGGAAATAAGGGAGGCAGTATGTCAAAGAAGTACATCTACGATGACAAGGGAATGAATGTCAGGAAGTCCGAAGGAACGACAGTCCTCGGAGTCATCCTGAAGGTCCTCAAATACATAGCCCTCTCACTCACAGTCACAATCCTCTACTATGCGATTTTCGCCCTTGTGTTCAGCACCGACACCGAGCGCAGGCTGAAAAGGGAGAATCGTATGTACGGGAAGCTCTACGACGAGATGGAGCGCAAGGACCGCCTTCTCGCCGACGTGGTGACATCCCTCCAGCTTCGCGACGACGAGATTTACCGTGATGTCTTCCACACTTCCGCCCCGGATGTGGATATGCTTTCGGCGGTGGACCTGCTTTCGGTCACGGACACTCTCACTGACCTGGACATTTCTGTGCTGTCCGGGGAGAAACTGAGGGTGCTGGAGAAATGTTCGGAGTCGGTGGAGGAAAACTTCGAGAGAATTTTTGCACGCCTGTCGGAGAAGGATTTCGTTATGCCTCCGATGGACCCGCCGCTGAAGAATTTCTCCTTCGTGAACACGGGAGCCTCTGTCGGAAAGAAAATCAGTCCGTTCTACAAGGTGGATGTCGAGCATCACGGCCTTGATATGATAGCCCAGTCGGGTACCCCGGTGTATGCTTCCTATGAGGGCGTCGTCTCGAATGTCGTCCGCTCGGGAATGGGACACGGCAATGTCGTGGAAATCACCCACAGAGGCGGCTATGTGACAAGATATGCGCACCTGGGTGAAATCAAGGTCTCCCTGGGACGCTCCGTGAAAACCGGCACGCAGATCGGAACTGTCGGTATGTCCGGAACCACTTTCGCCCCGCATCTTCACTACGAGGTGCTTTTGGATGGAAGGGTGATGGACCCGGTGAATTACTTCTTCAGGGTAGTCGGCCCGTTCGAGTATGCGGACATAGTTGTGATGTCAACCAGCATAGGCCAGTCGATGGATTAGTTTTTTGAATATGGACAAATTGTATTACTCAATCGGGGAGGCGGCCGGGATTCTTGGTGAAAATGTTTCCCTCGTGCGCTTCTGGACGGATTCATTTCCGGAATTTCTTCATCCGCGAAGGAATGCCAAGGGCAATCGTATGTACCGTGCTGAGGATGTGGAGACTCTGAAGAAAATCCATTTCCTCGTGAAGGACTGCGGCCTGACCCTTGAAGGTGCGGCGAAGAAACTCAGAAACGAGAATCAGAAGGTCGATGGCGTCTTCCGGGCCGTCGAGGTTCTCAGACAGATCAAGGCCCGCCTCGAAGAAGTTCGTTCCGCTTTGTAGTGAAGTCCGTTCCACCTTATATAAATATATATGAATATTAAATATACCGTAAAAGACGTGTATACCGTAAAAGACGTGGCCTGCTCAATCGAGGCCTTTGCACCGCTTTCGCGGCAGGAGAAATGGGACAACTGCGGGCTTCAGACGGGGTCCTTTTCTGCTCCTGTGACCTCTGTACTTCTTGGTCTTGACTGCACTCCCGAGCTTGTGGATGAGGCGGTTGCGGTTGGGGCTGACCTGATTGTCACCCATCATCCTCTGATTTTCGGAGGGTTGAAGAGGGTTACTCCGGATGACCCTGTGGGACTCGCAATCATCAAGGCTGTCCGTTCAGGCATATCCATCTATTCGGCACACACTTCCGCCGACAAGGTAATAGGGGGAGTGAGCGGTGCGATGGCTCAGAGGCTGTCGCTCAGGAATGTCCGGGTGCTGGACCCCGAGCAGGATGGCCAGGGTCTGGGTGCAGTTGGAGATCTCCCTTCTGCGGTGACTGCGGCCGAGGCTGTGGAGATGGTAAAGAGGGCCTTCAATCTGAAGAGTGTCAGGACTTCCCGTCCGATTGAGGGGATGATTTCAAGGGTTGCCCTCTGCGGAGGTTCCGGCTCCTCGCTCATCCCTCAGGCCATTGATAGCGGGGCCCAGCTCTATCTTTGCGGAGACATTTCCTACCACCATTTCTTCACCAGCGGGGACTTCATGCTGATGGATGTGGGACATTATGAGAGTGAAATAGATATAGTGAATATTTTATTTTCGCTGATAAAGAAAAATTTTCCTACCTTTGCGGTTCGCATAACTGAGAATATATATAGTAACCCGATATTTTATTTTTAAGCGATATGGCTAAAAAGACTCAGAAAATAGAGACCCCTATCGACAAGAGGGAGACCTTCGTCTCCATTCAGAAAAGTTTCGCCGACTCCGATGTCAGCGTTGGGGAGAAACTGAAGACCCTGTACGCGCTTCAGCAGGTTGACACCGAGATTGACAAGATTCTCCAGCTCCGCGGAGAACTTCCTCTCGAAGTCGAGAATCTGGAGGCGGAGATTTCCGACCTGAAGGCAAAGGTTGCGAACATAACCGCCCAGATCGAGGAGGCAAACGCAAAGATCACCGAATACAAGCATCAGATTGCGGAGAACGACGCCACAATTGAGAAGTATCAGGCTCAGGTTGACCACGTGTCAAACAGCAGGGAGTACGACTCGCTCAGCAAGGAAATCGAGAACCTTGACCTGCTCCGTCAGATTGCTCAGAAGAATATCGGTGAGACAAAGGATATGATTCTCAAGAAGAAAGGAGACATCGAGAATCTCAAGGAGCGTCTCTCAGTCAAGAACGACGACCTCAAGGCCAAGAAGCAGGAACTCTCCACAATCGTGGAATCCACTTCAAAGGAGGAGGAAAAACTTCTTGCAACACGTGCGGAGTGCGCAGGCAGGATTGACCAGAGGACTATGAGCGCCTACGAGCACATCCGCAGCAGCTGCAACAACCGTCTTGCCGTAGTGTCCGTTTTCAACGGAGACTCCTGCGGGGGATGCTTCAGCACAATTTCACCGCAAAGGCTTATTGACATTGCTTCCAACAGGAAGATGATTATCTGCGAGTACTGCGGAAGGATTCTCGTGAACCCGGATTTCGAATAGCGGAAGATGGCGCAACAGAGGCAAAGGAATTCCAGACAGAAAAATGCGGACCTTGAAGGAATAGGGCTTGAGATGGGTAACAAACCCCCTCAGGCTCTTGATGTTGAGGAGGCAGTCATCGGTGCGCTCCTTGTCGAGCCGAATTGTGTGGATGATGTGATGGAGGAACTCACTCCGTCGTGTTTCTACAGTGAGAAGTACAGGATGATTTTCGAGGCGATGACAAGGCTGGTCAACGGTCACACCTCAATCGATGTCCTGACAGTCAGGGAACAGCTTGTCATCGACGGAAACCTCGAGGCGGTCGGGGGAGTGGTGGAACTTGCCCAACTCTCCCAGAAAATCGGGGCAGCGGCCCATGTAGAGTTCCATGTAAAGCTCCTGAAGGAGAAATGTATCAAGAGGGAACTCATTACGGCGGCCTACGACATTCTGAAGAATTCCTACGATGATGGTGTCAAGGTCGATGACCTGATTGACTCGGCCCAGACCAAAGTCTTTGCCGCCATCCAGAACAATGTCAAGAAGGATGTCCAGGACATCGGCTCTGTCATCACAAAAGCCATCGGCGACATCGAGCGCCTTCAGCAGAGCACAGGACTGAGCGGTGTCCCGTCAGGTTTCCCGTCCCTGGACAGGATCACTTTCGGTTGGCAGCCGTCCGATTTGATCATCCTTGCCGCCCGTCCTTCCGTCGGAAAGACTGCATTCGTGCTGAATGTGGCGCGCAATGCCGCAGTGGATCACCACAAGCCCGTTGCCTTTTTCTCGCTTGAGATGCCTGCCATCCAGCTTGTCAAGCGTATGATGGTCTCCGAGACCGGACTCGGGGCAGACAAAATCAAGGGAGCGCAGAAATTGGAGGATTTCGAGTGGGTTCAGCTTGAGCAGAAACTCAAGGACCTCTCCAAGGCCCCTCTCTACATCGACGACACTCCGTCCCTCCCTGTGATGGAATTCCGTTCCAAGGCAAAGAGGCTCGTGAACCAGAAGGGAGTGAAACTCATAATCGTGGACTACCTCCAGTTGATGCAGGGACCAGTCGAGCTGAGGGGATTCAGGGAGCAGGAGGTTGCAGCCATTTCCAGGACTCTCAAGGCCACGGCCAAGGAATTAAATGTTCCGATTATAGCCCTTTCGCAGCTGAGCCGAAACGCCGTCAACAGGCAGGGCTCACAGAACCGCCCTCAGTTGAACGACTTGCGTGAATCAGGTTCAATCGAGCAGGATGCCGATATGGTAATCTTCATCCACAGGGCAGACTACCAGAACC
>CAMEBJ010000060.1 GCA_945912085.1 uncultured Bacteroidales bacterium
CAGTACGCAATGGGTTTTGTTTTCCAGGATCTTGAGAAAACATTGACTGATAGTGACATAGAAAAGATAATGTCAAGGTTGATGTCCATTTTCTCAGGTGAGTTCGGAGCCGTCTTGAGGTAATATCCATGCGTAGCCGTATCCTGATAGCACTCTTTCTGCTGCTTGGCATCCTTTCCTCCTGCAGGAGGGAGGGGAGGATAATTCCGCGCTCCAGGATGACTGAAATCTATGTGGAGATGTTTGTTGCGGATCAGAGAATTGCCTCTTCTCCCGAATTTAGACGGACTGCTGACACATCGTGGGTATATGAACCAATATTTGAAAAATATGGTTACAATTCCGATGATTACCGCGCGAGTGTTGCACATTATATGAAGGACCCTGACAGATATGCCAGGATTCTGAGGGAGTCGGGAGCAATGATCGAGCGCCATTTGAAGGAACTTCGCAAGGAGAAAAAACGGCTGGAGATGCTGGAACAGATGAAAGAACAGGTGGAGATGTTCAATCCTGAAAGGATTTACCGGATGACTTCACTCGGGAACCCTGGAATTTTCCGGGAGGACAGCGTCTCGTACTATGTGGACACTGCCGGAGGAGAACTTTATTTTGACCCGAGGGAATGGATGGACACCGCCTTCTACGGTCCCGTTTTGCACGTTGACGATTCGGTTTCGGTGAGGATTGATTCGCTGACGGCTTCTTCTGACACTCAGCAGCGTGTTGATTCATTGAGGATTGCACCTGACTCGACCAAAAAGGAGCAGCCTAAAACGAAGCAAAGGGAAATAAAACAGATCAAACCTGAGAAAATGAAAATGCACAGGGGAAAAATTCCCGTGCGCGAAATTGAAGAAATATGAGGATAGCTGCGAAATATCTCTACCTTTCAGCAGAGGATACTCCTGTCAGGAACGGTTTTGTGGAGGTTGACGATGAGGGACTCATTCTCCGGACAGGCATGGTTCCTGATCCTTCAGAGGAGGATTTGTGGATTGACGGGGCTCTCGTTCCCGGATTTGTCAATGGACATTGCCATCTGGAACTCTCCCATCTGAAGGGCAAGTTCACCAGACTTTCGGGAATGGCAGGTTTCATTGACCAGATCAACTCATTGAGGGACAGTTCTTCAAGGGAAGAGAAAATCAGATGTCTTGAAAACTGGATGGACAGGATGTGGGACAGCGGTGTGAGTGCTATGGCCGACATCAGCAATTGTGATGACAGCTTTGCAGTCAAGGCTTCTTCTCCAATGTACACGAGGACATTCATTGAACTTTTCGGCTCGGAGCCCCGTGACTGCGATGCCGTGATGGAGGGTGCCCGCAAGTTGCTGGAGAAGGCACACCGCCGTGGCATAGACGCTTCAATAACTCCGCATTCCTGCTACACAATGAGCCCGCAGCTTCTTGGTGAAGCCGCAAGGGCCGGTCTCAGTTCAGGATTCCTGTCGTACCATTCACAGGAAAGTTCACAGGAAGAGGATATGATACGCACAGGTACGGGTGAACTTGCCGACAACCGTAGAAAATATGGAATGAGTATGCCTCCGGTCAGGGGCACTTCCTCGTTGGAATATTTCCTTGACACCGTGGGCAATCCTGCCCCTGATGAGAACGCGCATCTTCTCCTGGTGCACAATGTTTGCCTTTGTGAGAAGGATGCCGAGGCTGCCCTTTCAAGATTCCGCAATGTATACTGGGCGGTGTGTCCCATGTCGAATCTATTCATTCACAACACATTGCCCCCGATTGAACTGATGAGGCGCCTCGGACTGAAGATTCTGGTCGGCACAGATTCATTGTCAAGCAACGACGATCTTGATATGGTGAAGGAAATGTATTGCCTCCAGTCCAACTTCCCTGAGGTCAGCCTTGGGGAAATCATCAGATGGAGCACGTTGAACGGCGCGGAGTTCCTTGGCAGGGAAAGGGAGCTGGGGTCGATTGAGGTGGGAAAAAGGCCTGGTCTCGTTGCCCTGTGCGAACTTGACTCCAACGGAAGGCTGACAGCCTCAAGCTATTCGGAGAGGCTTGTCTGAAACTTTCCCTAAAGGTTTTGCAGTATGTTGAGATTCAGTGACATAGTCTTTGGTCCTATCCACAGCAGACGATTGGGCTCGTCCCTGGGAATAAACCTTCTTCCCCCGGACGGCAAACTTTGCAATTTCGACTGCATTTACTGTGAGTGCGGCTGGAACCGTGACGGGCGTACCCTCAAGCCCGTGCTCCCGGGTTCCGATGATGTTCATCAGGCACTTGAAGCGAAACTTAAGGACCTTTCTGCCTCCGGAGTACGGGTGGATTCCATCACCTTCTCCGGCAACGGTGAGCCTACGCTCAACCCCGAATTTGCTGAAATTGTAGAAAAAGTATTGAATCTCAGGAATATATATATACCTTTGGCGAAAGTATCGGTTTTTACCAACGCGACGACGATTTCAGACGCCAGCATCAGGGAGGCGTTGAAAAAAGTTGACAACCCTATTTTGAAGATCGATGCCTGCTCAGACAAGGGAGTTTTTGCGGTGAACCGCCCCTCGGGTGCCTACAGCCTCGATGAGGTTGTACGGAATATGAAATATTTTGAAGGAAATTTTGTCCTCCAGACGATGTTCCTGCGATATGGTGAAACGGATCTGACACATAGGGAATGCCTGGAGAAATGGATGGAACTGGTGCGACAGGTGAGGCCGAGGGAGATAATGGCATATACGATTGACCGGGAGACACCCGACAAGAATCTTTCAAAGTGCACGATATCTGAAATTGAGGAATATACTGAACCTCTCAGAAAGGAAGGGTTCAATATCCAGATAAGAGGATGAAAATGAATATATATTATATTTTATGACTGATTTTTTGAAGAAATACAATTACCTTCCGTCAAAAGACAAAATTGACGGAGACCTGACCAGGATTGCTGAGAATCTTGCCAGTGTCAGGTCGGAAAAGGCTTTGAAAGATTGTTTTTCAATGATGGATCTGACCACCTTGAAGACAAATGACACCGTGGCATCTGTGGAAAGGCTTGTGGGAAAGGTCAATGATTTTGCCAGGGAATATCCGGATTACCCTCTTCCTGCGTCTGTCTGCGTCTATCCGAATTTTGCTTCGGTTGTCAGGAGGACAAGGAAGGATTCGCAACTGCACGCTACTGTCGTCTCTGCCTGCTTCCCGTCTTCACAGAGCTTTCTTGAAGTCAAGGTGAAGGAAAGTGAGATGGCTGTTGAGCAGGGCGCTGACGAAGTGGACATCGTTCTGGCCCTCAATCATTTCCTTGTGGGAGAATATGATCAGGCAGCTGCCGAGATTGTCGCTGTGCGCCAGGCAGTTGACCGCGTTGCCGCTTCTCAGGGGCGAAAGGTCATTCTGAAGGTCATCCTTGAGACGGGTCTTCTCCAGTCCCTTGAGTCCATTGCCGCTGCATCTTTCCTCGCTATGGAGGCCGGTGCTGATTTTATCAAGACCTCCACCGGGAAAGTCGATGTGAATGCAACCCCTATTGCGGCATACGTAATGTGTGAGTGCATCAAGGTGTTCTACGCCGCAACCGGCCGCAAGGTAGGTTTCAAACCTGCAGGAGGAATGTCAACTGCTTCAGATGCATTGTCATACTACTCAATTGTCTCAACGGTACTTGGAAAGGAATGGCTCAACAGGGATCTCTTCCGCTTCGGAGTGAGCCGTATGGCGAACAATCTTCTTTCCGAGATAGAAGGCAGGACAGTTACTTTCTTCTAGGAAACGGAAAATATATGGAAAGCCCGCCTGGAGATGCTCCGGCGGGCTTTTTTTATCTCCTTTCAGGAGAGATTTCGCACCAAATGGGGCGGATTTCTCCCGGTAAGGTGGCCTCCTGAGACTGTCGGCGGGCAATATTTCTTTTTATTCGTGTAATATTTCTGTACACGGATATGTCAGGATACTTTTGCTGCCGTTATTAAATTTCAAAAGCAATGAAAAAGTATCTGGCATTCATTTTTGCGGCCTTGCTGCCGCTTTCCTGCACCAGACAGTCCCTGTCCGGAGATGTGCTCCCATTCAGGGGAGAAGGGATTTCCCACGGGATGATTGTGCTTGGAGGCAGGCTGGAGAATCCTTATGTGACTGACAATGTCCGTAAGGCCTTTGCCTCACTGTATCCGACCAAGTCGGCTGACCTGGTTCGGACAACAAATCTCTATGTCAGGTTTCTCCCGAAAGACAATGACGAGTATCTGCATCTGAAGAGACTGGGTGTGGATATGCTAGACCATCCTGTGGACTACGAAATTGTCGAAGAGGGAGATTATTACCAGGATCCGTCTGTCGGAGAAGGTGCGATAACCTGGCAGTATGCCGTTGTACCTGCCGATTTCAAATTCCCCGACATCAGGTTTGAAATCCTTGATGAATGTTTCATTGCCGAGAACAGCATTGCCACCAAGGCACTGGAGGATGTGGATTGGGAGATGGTCGAAAGACAGTCATACATCCTCACGGGAAACGGGGATATGGTCTGTAATCCGGTTTTCGGAACGAAGGCCGACAAGGTGCAGCCTTCGGGAAGAATCACGATTGTGGACGAGGATGCCAACGGAGGACAGCCTTTCGGACTTGCCGGGGTAAAGGTCAGCTGCAACATTTTCGTGAAGTTCTCGAGCACATACACGGATCGTGACGGTTACTATACGATTCCGAAGAAATTTTCCTCAAATCTCCGTTACAGGCTGATCTTCAGCAACGAGAAGGGATTCAACATCGGTTTCAATCTGATTCTTCTCCCTGCTTCAGTCTCAACTCTAGGAAAGGGTCCTGCATCCGGACAGAATTGCCTGGTGACAAGGGCCTCCGATGAGAACCTTTATCGCAGGGCCGTTGTGAACAATGCTGCCTACGAGTATTATGAGAAATGTAAGTCAATGGATATCACACCCCCTCCGGGAGATGTCAGAATCTGGATTTTCAAGGGGCTTACTGCCAGCAGCGCAATTATGGCTCATCAGGGTGCCATTATCGAAAACAACCTCATCAGGGGTTATCTTGGGGCCTATGCTCCTCTTATACAACTTTTCCTTCCGGACATCACCATAGGCACCAAGGACAATGATTCCTATGCTGAAATATATGATTCTGTGGTCCACGAACTGTCGCACGCCAGTCATTTTGCACAGGTCGGAAGGGAATACTGGGAACAATATATATTCTACATCGCCTCCACCTTCCTCAAGACCGGAGGTCGCACCTACGGCACCGGCGACGGTGGGTATGCCGGACATTGCGAGGTCGGCGAGATGTGGGCGTATTACCTTGAGAGTATGCTGCACAAGGAGAGATATGGCGGTCCGGTTCCTGCCTACGGAACATCCTTCTGGTTCTATCCGCAGATATTCAGATACCTTGAAGACAGGGGACTTTCCCGTCGGGACATATTTTCGGCTCTGACCGAAGAGGTCTCGGGAAGACAGGAACTTCAGGACAAGCTCGTGGCTTCGTTCCCGAAGAAGCGTGTCGTCATAGAACAGGTCTTCAACAGATACAGACAGTAATGAAAATAAGATCACTAATAGGTGTGGCATTCCTGATGCTCGCTTGTGCTCAGGCATATGGACAAAGGTTTTCTGTCTCGACAAATGCCGTTTCTTATCTGAATCTGGGGACATTCAATGTGGAGGCGTCATACGCGGCGGCCAGACATTGGAGCGTTACGGCGGGGGCGAAATACAATCCGTTTTCTTTCAAAGGGAAAAAGGGTGAGTTCAGAAACAGGCAGCAATCGTACAATGTGGGTGTGAGATATTGGCCTTGGCACACGTTCTCGGGGTGGTGGATAGCGGCGAAAGCCCAGTATCAGGAATATAATGCCGGTGGCGTGCTTTCCGAAAGAACAGAGGAAGGCGACAGATGGGGAGGGGGAGTCACCGCCGGCTACACCTATATGGTGAATCCGAAGTTCAACGTGGAATTCGGTCTCGGATTCTGGGCCGGCGTGAAGAAATATGTTGTTTACAGTTGTCCCACCTGCGGTTTTACACTTGAATCGGGAACAAAGGCTTTTATCTTGCCAAATGAAATAGTCATCGGAGTGTCCTATGTGTTCTGACAAAAAGGTTTTGTGCTTAATGGCTGCCGTCATTGCATTCTGTGCAGTTTCCTGTGGAAGGAGGGCTGTTCTGTCCGGAATCAGGGCCGGCGAGGTGGAAGCGGGAATATCAATTCCTTCGGATCACGATTTCGAGAAAGCCAGGCAGGAATTGTCAGGGAAAATCAAGGTGGATGAACCTGTGGATGAAGGCGGCCCTATAATAATGAACGCAATCAGGGATGAGGCTACCGGCGAGATGGTCGCAACGGATGTCATCTCTGCTTCCACGGTGGTTGCCCGATTCAGGAATGTTGCGGAGAGGTTCGGGAAAGTGGTAATCGAGTTTGATATTAATGTTCCTTCATCTATGATGCGTTCTGAGTGGAAACTGAGATTCACTCCTCTGATGAAGATGCTCGGGGATTCAATTCCGCTTTCTTCAATTGACATAACCGGAAAGAAATACAGGGATGAACAGATGAGAGGCTACAGAAGGTATCAGGCTTTTCTCGCCTCCATCATTACGGACAGTGCGGATTTTGTCAGAATGAACCAGCTGGAGGTGTTCCTGAGTCGGAATTTTCCCGAGACCTATGCTATGAAGAACGATTCCTCATTCATTGACGACCCGGATGCTGAAAGTTTCTTCGGGGTCAGCCAGAGGGAGGCTCTGGAACATTACACAAAGCATTATCTCAAGGAGATGAATGACAGGAAAATCAGCAATACCGGCAAAATGTTCAGGAAGTTCGTCAAGGACCCGCTCGGGGTTGAGGATCTCAGGCTTGACACGGTTCTGACCGGGACGGACGGGAATATGGTGTACAGATATGTACAGGAGGTAAGAAGCCGTCCTGGTCTGAGGAAGATTGATGTCTCCCTGACGGGGAAACTGTATATGGACGGAAAGAGTCTGTGTTCCGTAGGGACATCTGATGACCTGACATTCTATGTGAGTTCCCTGTCAACGCTTGCCGACCTGACTCCCCGCTACAGGATGAAGATTGTTGAGAGAAGGGTTTTTGACAAGACACACGCATTCATTGATTTTGCGTCGGGAAGTTCGGTGATTGACACTTCTTTGTCCTGCAATGCATCGGAGTTGA
>CAMEBJ010000061.1 GCA_945912085.1 uncultured Bacteroidales bacterium
CCAAGGCTCAGGTTCCTTCCTGAGTGATTCAGTGTCCATTGACTCATCGACCATACCGGCAATCTTGCAATAACCTCCCAGCGGAAGCCAGCCGATTCCGTACTCCGTTTCCCAGGAGGCAGCCTTCGGGAAGAGTTTCACAAACCAGCCACTCCGGGTGCTGAAGAGTTTCACTCCCCCTACATCGAAGAACAGGAAAAATTTGTCAACCCTGATTCTGAATGCCTTGGCAAAAATGAAATGGCCGAGTTCGTGAACCAGAATGAGTATGGAAAGCGCAAGTATGACTTGCAGGATTTTAATCAGAACAATCATTTCAACGTTTTTTAGATGCAATGCGTGCGGCAAGTTCCGCGGCACGCCTGTGAGTTGCCGTGTCAGTTTCGAAAATCGTGTCGAGGTCGCACTCCCTGACATAATCTGTGCCATCCATACATTCGGCAACAATGTCAGTGATGTCGTAGAATCCGATTTCATCACGAAGATAGGCTGCCACGGCACTCTCATTGGCCGCATTCATTATGCAGGCCATATTACCACCCTTGGAGAGGGCTTCCACGGCAAGGTCCAGAGCAGGAAACCTCTCACGGTCAGGAGACTGGAAAGTCAGGCTGCCGAGGGTCGAGAAATCCAGTTTCCGGTTGTCCAGAGGAAGGCGGGAAGGATAGCCTATGGCATACTGGATCGGCTCACGCATGTCCGGATGCCCCATCTGGGCGATGACTGCCCCGTCAGCGAACTCCACCATCGAATGAATGATTGACTGCGGATGCACCACGACATTGATTCTGTCTGCACCGACACCGAAAAGCCATCTCGCCTCGATAACCTCCAGTCCCTTGTTCATCATCGTGGCCGAATCTATGCTGATTTTGTTGCCCATATTCCATTGAGGATGCTTCAGCGCGGCCGCTGCGGGAGCCTTTGCAATGTCCTCCCGGCTCCACTCTCTGAAAGGTCCTCCGGACGCTGTAAGATGGATTCTCTCAATGGCATTGTCCCCGGCCCCCTGCAGGCATTGGAAGATGGCCGAATGTTCGGAATCCACAGGAAGAATCGGCACACGGTGCTTTGCCGCGGCCTTCATCACTATGTCTCCCGCCGCAACGAGAGTCTCCTTGTTGGCAAGTGCAATCACCTTCCCGGCCTCAATCGCCGCCATTGTCGGCCTGAGCCCGCTGAAACCTACCATAGCCGTCACGACAATGTCTATGTTGTCCCCCCTTACGAGTTCACAGAGAGAGTCCATCCCGCAGAAAGTCTTGATTCCGTGCGGATCAAGCGCGTCGGCCACCTTCTGATACTTGTCTGCGTTGTTGATTACCACCGCGTTGGCATCGAACCTGACAGCCTGTTCAATCAGCAGGTCACTGCTGTTGAGTGCAGAAAGCACCTCAATCTGAAAAAGGTCAGGATGCTGACTGACAACGTCAAGGGTCTGCCTTCCGATTGACCCCGTAGAACCCAGGATTGCAATTCTTCTCTTGTTTTCCATATCAGAAACTGATGTATTTTGTGGCATCCACGGCCTCACCCTTGTACCACAATTCGAAATGCAGATGCTCACCCGTGCTCAAATTCCCGGTGTTTCCGACAAGGGCAATCGGTGTGCCGGCCTTGACCTTGTCCCCGGTGGACTTGAGCAACTTCATATTGTGCTTGTAGATGGACACTATGTCATTCTCGTGCTGAATCTGGATGGTGTAGCCATAGTCCTCGTTCCACCCTGCAAAGATGACGGTGCCGTCCAGAACAGACATCACGACTGAATTAGCCGGTGCCGTTATGTCAATGTAAGGGTGGATAACCTTGTCATACCCCTGCGAAATGACCCCCTTAAGAGGAGGGAAGAAGTGCATTCCCTCGATTGGAAGGCTTCTGTGACGCTTCTGGGAAACAGAGAACTTTTCCTGAGAGACCACATTGTTCCGGAGAATCGAGTCCTGCCTTGAAAGTTCGTTTCTTGATTTTTCGGTTCCTGCTCCCGCATTGTTCAGAAGACTGTCCAGTTTCAGAGGTTCCTCCCCGTCGAACACCCTCCGGAGGTTCTCCGAGTAAAGTTCCCACCTTGAAATCACCCTCTCCAGGGAATCTACCTTGATTGCAGTCTGAACGGCCGCCTTTCTGGAACGGCTGTCCGGGTAGCCCGGGATGGTCTTCCTGATTGGAGTAAATGCGATGAGGCAGTAAATCAGAACGAGAAATGCCACCAACGATGAAATGACGGTCACCCAGAACTCCGCCTTCCTGAAACTGAAGACCCAAAGCTGCTTGTGATTGTGGTTGTCAACAATGACAAGACGGTAATCGTCAACTTTCTGCTCCTTATTTTGTTTCCCCATAAATAAATATTCTTAAATTTGCATCCCCAAAGTGGTTATATGGACAGGATAATCGGCATAGATTACGGAAGAAAACGTGTGGGAGTCGCAGTGACCGACCCCCTCGGAATCTTCGCGTCCGCCCTGGACACAGTACATTCTGCAAAGATAATAGATTATCTGAAAAAATACGCTTCAAATGAGAATGTAGTCCGATTTGTGGTCGGTTATCCGATGAATATGAACGGAAAGCCCTCCGAAGCGGCAAAGGATGTGGATATCTTCCTAAAGCATCTGGCAAAGGCCTTCCCCGACATTCCGGTAACCCTTGAAGACGAGCGTTTCACCTCCGTCCTAGCGCACAGGGCTATGATTGAGGGCGGTATGTCAAAGAAGGACAGGATGAACAAGGAGTCGGTGGACAAGATCAGCGCCGCCATCATCCTCCAGTCCTACCTCGACCGTCGTCAGCCCTTGTAAGGAATATACAAACATAAGTAAATATTAATCAAATATATACGAAATATGAAACTACCTATTTACATATACGGGTCCCAGGTCCTGCGCGACCCCTCGAAAGAGGCGGACCTGAGCGACAAGGAGACCTTGAAGACACTGGTCGAGAATATGAAGGAGACCCTCGAAGGTGCTGACGGATGCGGACTTGCAGCCCCTCAGGTCGGCGTGGGCCTGCGTGTGCTGATTGTTGACGGAACAGGGCTTTCCGACACTTACGACTACCTCAAGGACTTCAAAAGGACGATGATAAATCCAGTGGTCCTGGAAGAGAGCAGCGAACTCAGGGAATATTCAGAAGGCTGCCTGAGTGTTCCCGGGATATATGCCGACGTGAAAAGGCCGGCAAGAATCAAGGTTGAGTACTACGACGAGAATCTCAACAAGGTGACAGAGGAACTCGACAAATTCGCCTGCCGCATGGTCCAGCACGAACTTGACCATCTCGACGGAAACCTTTTCGTGGACCGCGTGGCCCCGATCCGCCGCAAGATGATTGCCAAAAAACTCACCAACATCGCCAAGGGCAAGGTGGGGACGCATTACAAGACCAAACAGTAATACATCCGAAGTTACAGTAATTGCCGGAACTTTCCCGCAATATTTGAGAAAAACTGCGGAACTTTCTCCGCGGAATTAGATTCCCGGTCGAGCCAGGAATGACGGAGAGAGATTCCCGGAATCAGACCCGGCGGACCTCCTCTACACCCTTGATGGAGGTGATGAGGGAGATTGTGTCGGAGAGTTCGGTGGCGGAATGGACTGAGAAGCTGATGTCACAGGTGACGACTTCATCCTGGTTGGAGGTGGAGAGGCTTGTCATCGAGAGTTTCCTGCCTTCGGTGATACACTCTATGATGTCGGACAGGAGATGGTAGCGGTCCACGCAGACCACCTGGATGCGCACAGGATAGAAAATCGAATCGTCAGGAGTGAAATCATCCACGGCAACGATTGTGTGTCCCTTTTCCGAAGCCATACGGATGGCGTGCGGACAATTCCTCGAATGGATGGTGACGGACCCCTGGGCATCGGAAAAACCGATGATTTCGCTGCCCGGCATAGGATGACAATGCGGACAGAGATTGTATTTGAGTTTCGGCTGGCGATTCAGGAATGCCTGGATGTTCTTCTTTGCCTTGTAAGACACCACGGAATCCAGCCAGTCATTCTTTGGATGAATATTCTCATCAGTGACAATTTCCACACAGTCTCCCCTCTTCAGGCCGGACTTGACCGAAGCCAGACGACCGTTGATTCTGGCATATTTCGCGTGCATCCCGACAGCCGTGTGGACAGCGTATGCGAAGTCGAGGGCTGTTGCGCCCTTTGGAAGGGTAACAGGCTTGCTGTCAAGGGTATATACAACGATATCCTCATTGTAGAGGGAATCGTGAATGCCGGGCATAAGGGTCTCCCTGTCCTCTGAAAGTTCCTTGAGCACGGAGGTCAATCTCTTGAGCCATTGTTCCTTGCCCTCCACGACGCAGCCGAAATACGACTGTTCACGCATCGAGTCGGAACCTATGTGGAACTCCTCGATGCCTCCGAAAGGGTTCAGCAGGCGGAAATGCACTGACCTGTAGCCGTTGGCCTTCGGCTGGGCCATATAGTTCACGAAACTTCCGGTCTGCTCCCGATAGGCCCCGGCAAGAAGAGAATATATCCTCAAAACCACATATTGCTCGTTCAACTCCTGTCCGGTTGCGGCCTCAGCCTCGTGGATATTGAAGACGGCACGGATGTAATGTTTGAAAGGCACGTGGTAGAAGTCACAGCTTCTTTCCTGCATTTCCCTCCAGATACTGAATGGCTTGCGGTAGCGGATGTCCCATTGGACGGCGCCGTTGAATTCCTTCCCTACAGTTTCCGATGCATCTTTCATAAAGGATTCAACCGAGTTGCGGGTGCGTTCCCTGTCCTCTTCGAGGGCTTTTACAAGAAAATCATACTCGGAAGGATTCAGGAACTTGAAAGCCAGGTTCTCCAGTTCAGACTTGACTTTGTACAGTCCGAGGCGTCCTGCAAGAGGAGCGAAGAAGAACTGGGTCTCGGAAGCGATTTTCCACTGTTTCTGAGGACGCAGACCCGAAAGTGTCCGCATATTGTGAAGACGGTCCGAAAGCTTGAGTATCAGCACCCTGATGTCATCGTGGACTGAGCCGAGGATGTGCTGGAAATTGTCCACTTGGGCCTTGTTAGGCTTGGTCACGGCACCGACAAGAAAGGCCACATCCTCGCCAAAACGGTCATTGATGTCCTCGATGGTGTAGGGAGTGTCCTCAACTACATCATGAAGCAGGGCAGCGCAGATGATTGAGACGTCCTTCTGGCGCATCTCGGTCACAACGACAAGGGCAACTGCAAGAGGATGAAGGATATACGGAAGTCCGCTATTGCGCTTCTGCGGACGATGCGCCTCCTCTGCGAGCAGATAGGCCTTCTCGATGAACTCTACTTCCTGCTTCCCGAAGGAAGCGGGCAGCGCACGGAAAAGCTCGTCGTGCGACTGTTGGACTATTGTGTCGAAATCCATAAATGTGCGGTTAGAAACAATCTTTCAAAAGTAGTGAATATTTCCAATTGCACAATGGATTTTCCGCGTCATTTTTTCGGATAGGAATAAACCGAGCCGTCAACGGAAGTGTTCACCCCGAAAGAGGACATCTCGTAGATATTCCTTATGCCGTTGGGTTCGACAAGTTCCATCCTCGTGAGGGTTGCATTGGAAGCGTTGTAAAGCAGGATTATCGATGAATATCCCCTGGCGACCTTCTTCCTTGCGGTTATGGTTACCTGCACCGAGCCTTTGAGGCTTTCCACCTTGATGTCGGCATCATTTTCTGCTGCAAGTTCCGCTACCTCTCCCCTTATGCAATGCAGGAGGGTTGCACTGAGACTTCCCATAAGGGCATTTTTGCTCGTGTCATAGAGATGGACGGCCTTTCCCTTTGAGATATAGAGTTTTGTGCCGTCAATGATGAAAAGGTCACCCTCAGGATTGTCGTAAATCATTGACATCCTGTCAGGTGAGGAGAAATAGAGTTTTCCTCCGGAGGTGATTTCCTTGCCGGAAATCAGGACTTTTGCCTGGCTGAAGGTGGCTGTCAGAGTGCTGAACTGCTGACACTTGGCTTTCAGGACATTCAGGGTCCGGTCTTCAGCGGCACCGGTCACAATGGTGGTCAATGCAAGGAGTATTGCTGTTAATATCTGTTTCATTTTCTTTTGGTTTCAGATACCCGGTCGCCGCCGGGTATGACGGAAAATGTTGTGAGAATTCTGACGAAACCGACAACGCAGAAATTGCCAATTTCTTAAAGTTCCTAAGAATAAAGGCCGCCATTGATGGATATACACTCCCCTGTGATATACCCCGCCTCCTTCGAAGCAAGGAATCCCACAAGGGCTGCAACCTCCTCCGGCTCCCCGAAACGGTTCATAGGGATTGTCTTCCTGAGTTCAGCCTCATCCAGGCCATCGACCATATCGGTCCTGACGAAACCTGGAGCTACAGCATTGACTGTCACACCTTTGCGGCCGACCTCCTGTGCAAGGGCCTTTGTCGCCCCGATCAGACCGGCCTTTGCAGCGGAGTAGTTGCACTGCCCCGGCAGTCCCTTCAGACCGGAAAGTGAGGCCATATTGATGATTCGGCCATACTTTTTCACAAGCATCGGCTTCAGAAGCGGTCTTGTGACATTGTAGAAGGCATCCAGACTGGTTCCCAATACCTTGTGCCAGTCCTCAGCCTCCATCCACAGCAGAAGATTGTCTTTCCTGACACCGGCATTGTTGACAAGGACTTCGACATATTCACCCGGATGAGATTCCTGCCAGCCTTCTATGGCAGCGACAGCAGCCTCATTGTCACTCACATCGAATTTCAGGAGTTCAGCATCCACACCGCATTCACGCACAAGGGCGGCAGTCTGCTCAGCCTGAGCATCATTCGAGACATAGTTTATGACGACATTGTATCCCATTTTTGCAAGGCGCACACAGACTTCCCTGCCGATTCCCCGGCTTCCGCCGGTCACCAAAGCGTATTTTCCCATAATAAATATACCGTTGTTTAATATTTCCTAACTATTATATATTCTTTATATTCAATATATTAAATATCTCCCATCACTCCCGTATCCCTGACGACTGCGTCCATTCCGAGGATTGAAGCGCAGGTGAAAAGGGAGGTCATCGAGACACCGAGGACACCGTGGAGATTGAGGCTCTGGCCGGTCAGAAGGAGATTCTCAACCGGTGTGCGAGGGGTCAGAACGGTGGTCATCGGGCTTCTCCAATCCTTTCTCACCCCGTAGG
>CAMEBJ010000062.1 GCA_945912085.1 uncultured Bacteroidales bacterium
CAGGGTTGTCTCCCTTTCTCTCGGAGACAACAACATCAAAGGTACCGTTCCGGAGTCCTTCGGAAGACTGTCCTGCCTGGAAAGCCTCGTGCTGAAAGACAATTGTATGTCAGGGTCAATCCCTCTTGCAGTCCGCCAGATGGCCTCCTGGTCCTCATTCGATGCCGCCACAAATATCTACCCTCAGCAGTCGGGCTACGGCTTCAGTTACTTTGACGGTGAAACCTTCATATGGAACCGGTCCACCAAGTCCAATCCTATCAACGTGGTCATTCTCGGAGATGGATTCGACCTTGAGGGTCTCAAGTACGGAGGCCGCTTCGACCAATTGGTGCAGGAAGCGATGGACGGTCTTTTCGGAACAGAGCCGATGGCCTCCTTCAAGGATTACTTCACTGTCACTTCGGTTGCTGCTCTCTCTGAGGAGACCGGGACTGGAGTTCTTGCGGCAAGGAATACTGCTTTTGGTACCTATTTTGTTGACAATGTGTCAGTTACGATGAATGCGAATGACAGTGAAGTTTACAGGTATGTTGCCAAGGCTGGAGTCACCGATTACCCTGCAACGCTGGTAATTGTCCTTATTGACTGGCCGGAGCGGCTAGGAGGAGTCACCCTCTCCTACAAGGACGGACGCACGATGTCAATATGCACGAACGGAACGACTGGAAATATGTACGGTCTGAAAGGCCTGATGCGTCACGAAGTCGTGGGCCACACCCTGGCAAAACTCGACGAGGAGTACTGGCCGGGAACCCGCGTCCTCCAGACCTATCTCAATTCCCTTCCGGTGGAGCAGGCTCAGGGCAAGGCTCTGAATGTCTCCTCCTCAAGCGACCTTTCCCAGGTTCCGTGGAAACATTTCATTGGTGTAAAGGGCTATGAATCAGTAGGAGCCTACCTCATCTACGATGACAGGACTGACCCGAGCAAAGGCCTCTGGAAACCGGAGCCCCTGAGCGTGATGGTCAACAACAATGACCATTTCAATGCTCCCAGCCGTGAGCTCATCGTAAAAAAAATCAAGGAACTCTGCGGTGAAACCTACAGTTTCGAGGAATTCATCGCAAATGACCGCCTCCGGGGCTCCCACTGACCCCCGGGAGGTGGTCTTAATTGCCGAGAACCACAAGTTCGATGACCCTGGCGAATATTCCTGCCTCATCGGGATAGCGGCTGGATGAAAGGTTGGACAACTGCACCTGCCCGTTTTTGTAGATGACGCCGTAATTGTGCATAGGAATGTTCCCCCACGCGGGGCCTGTGTTCGAATCCGTTATCCAGATTTCCCTGATGCTGCCGTCGGAGTTCTTCGTGTATCCCCAGACATTGACGGCGTGCTGTCCGGATTTTTTTGTGTATGAATATTCTATGCCTATCGAATCTCCGGCCCTGGCCGCTTCGGTAATCATTTTTTCGAAAGATTCCTTGTCAGGATCCAGCCTTGAGAGAATGATGTCATTATTGCCGTTGAACATCTCGTCGAACAGTGCAAGGGCTTTGACTCCCGGCAGGTCCTTGTCAAACATATACCAGTTCAGAGCATTGCGGATGGCCCCTGCGGAATTGCGGATTCTGCTCTTGAAAACACTGAATATTCCGCTTTTGGGGTCGCTTGTGATGCTCTGATTCCCGTTCTGGACGGAATTCATATCATAATCGTAGATATACGAATGGTCGTACAGGGAAATCTCCTTTGTGGTCGTTTTGAGATATTCCTGAATCCTTCCCTCATTCATCCGGTACCAGTGGTGCAGCATCCCCGAGGCAGTCGCCACCCAGCAGAATTCGCTGTCCCCGCCCCTCTTTTTGATGTCAAACCATTTTGTTTCAGCGGTCTCGTACCAGAGATACTGGTCATTTGCCGAGTTCTCCAAATCACCTTTCTTCGGTCCCGGGACACCTTTAATGAAAACAATGTCAGGATAGTCCCGATTCGGTTCCGGTTCCGGATTTGGTTCTGGTTCTGGTTTTGGTTCAGGTTCAGGTTCGGGTTTCGGTTCAGGTTCTGGTTCGGGTTCAGGTTCTGGATTTGGTTCAGGTTCCGGATTTGGCTCCGGTTCGGGTGCAGGCTCCGGCTCTTCTTTGTCGCTGTCACCGTCAGGAACAGGAGTCTGTTGCTGTGCAACGTCATTCTCGGGCATGGAAGGTCGTGTGCATCCCTGTCCTCCCGCAATCAGAATGACAATCAGACAAATAATAAAGGTGTGTTTCTGTATTTTCATAATTTTTACTCCTTGAAAAGGTCTTCCGGACCTATTGCTACATTGACTGCTCTGTTGTGCGTTGATTCACCAGGTTTTCAAAAGTTAGATTCTGCGGATGATTGAAAGGCCGTCGCGAAGCGGAAGGATGACATTCTCCACGCGGGGATCTTCTTTGACGATGTCGTTGAAACGGGCAATGGATATGGTCTGCTTGTCCTGCGGAAGCGGGTTCTGGCAGACCTTCCCGTCCCAGAGGACATTGTCTGCGAGGATGAGACCGCCCGGGCGCACAAGGTCGAAGACCAGGGAGTAATATTCGCAATATTCCCTTTTGTTCGCATCCATATACACCAAGTCATATTCCCTTCCTTCCTGAAGGAACTTTCGGAGGGTTTCCTTGCAATCCCCAAGATGAAGAGTGATTCTTTCTGTCAGTGATGCCCTTTCAAAGCCTTCTGTGATAAGGTCTTCCAATTCATCATTCACCTCGAGGGTGTCAAGATGGCCGTCCTCCCCAAGGGCCGAGGCAAGGCAGATTGCCGAATAGCCGGTGAAAGTCCCCAGTTCAAGAAGCCTCGTCGCCCCGCTCATCTGCACCAGCAACCTGAGAAACTGTCCCTGGACTGACCCAGACAGCATTCTTGCGTGGTTCGTGCGGATATTCGTCTGGCGCTCTACCCATCTGAGAGCCTCGTCGGGAACGGAGGAGTGTTCCTTTATATATTCATATATATATTCTTCCATATCAACAATTCTTTCATCAAAGCCAGACCAGCCTGCAGATCTTCTCCGGAGCAAAGATGTCCCGCGCCGCATCCCTCAGCTGTTCTGCCGAAACTCCCATCACCAACTCCCGGCTCTCCTGGTCCGAGGCTACCCTGCCATAGGACAGAAGTCCCTTGCACATTGACAGACATTGGGTTTCACCATTGTCGCTGCTGACGGCCAGCTGCCCGAGCAACTGTTTCTTCGCCGCCTTGAGCCTTCTGTCGGACATCAGGGTGTCGCGCAGTTTTGCCAGTTCCCTGTCAACGGCCTTGAGACATTTCTCCATATTGCTGCGGTCGCAGCCGATGTAGATTGACGCAATTCCCGAGTCGGCATACTGGGTATAGGTGCATTCGGCGGCATAGACCCAGCCGTTCTTCTCTCTCAGAACGGAGTTGAGGATGGAATTTGTGGCTGGTCCCCCGAGGATGTTGCACAGAAGAATCGTGGCAATCCTCTCCTGCTTGCAGTAGAGTGAAGGCGCCGTTCCCCCGACAATGCAGTTTGCCTGGTGGTTTCTTTTGTTCACGCTGATGTCAAACTGAGAGGCTTTGAATGTCGGGATGTCATGTGAAACTTCTTTTGAGAGCTTTTCCCTCTCTGCATTCTCTGTGGTCTCTCCTGCTCCCTTTTGAGGGAAGAATTTGACACTGAGCGATTTTATCATCCTCTCCACCTTCCTCTCTTCCTCCGGACTCACTACCGTAAAGACCATTTTCGAGGGGATGAACTTCTCCCTGACAAATCGCAGGAGTTCGTCCCTTGAGATTTTCCTGACCGAAGTGGCTGTCCCAAGTATCGGCCTTGAAAGGGGACTGCCTTCGAAAAGCATTTCCTCAAAACGGTCGTAGATCTCCTCTGACGGTGCATCCTTGTAGGAATGAATCTCATCAATCACCACACCTCTCTCTACAGCGATTTCATCCTCAGGGAATGTCGGATGGACTGCCAGTTCAAACAGCAGTGATGCTGCTTTGGACAAATCCTCTTTCAGGACTGTCGCGTGCAGGACAATTTCTTCCTTGGTGGTGTAGGCATTCAATTCTCCTCCCAAGGCATCAAGATAACTGTTTATTGTCCTGGCACTCTTGCTGTCCGTTCCCTTGAATATGGTGTGTTCTGCGAAATGCGCTATCCCGCTGCTCCATTGCGGATCTTCGTCCCTCGTTCCGCATTTTATTCCCAAAGCGCAGTAGCCTACGGCGTTTCCGCTCTTCCTGATAGCGTACTGCAATCCGCATTCTGTCCTACCCGTTGTCATCTCTTCCTGCCTCTTCTGTTCAATGATGTGTTTCCGAGAATTACTTCTGGAACATTCTGAAGATGTCCTCCTTCAGAAATCCCGGAGCAAGCGTGTTGGATATCCGATGCTTGCGGTAATAGTACAACCTGTGTGTTCTGCTGTCTATCAACATCTTGTAGCAGAATGACCCGACCATCGGATTTGTCGGTGCAACCACGTAACTCACAAGGCAATCCTCTCTCCCTTCCGCCATTATGTCATCTGCTTCCTCCTCTGTCACAAGCCTGACTTTGTCAGAATCTTCCGCCAGTTTCCCCACAAGTTGTGCAGCCGAATCGGTCAGGTCGTTCTCGGAGAAAATCTTGATTGCAGAATCTGCCTTGTCAATATTTCCTGCCGAACTTGACAATCCTCCGTAAGCATTGTAGTCCTTGTTCATAGAGGCGAGAACGTGTTCCTGGATGATGTCAATCAATGCCGGCAGAAAGACAATCTCCCTGCCGCCGGGTTCTTCTGCCGAGCACAGTGGAACCGTGACCACCTCCAGCATCTTGTTCAATCCTATGTCTGCACCCTTGCCTCCCTTTACTAGCGAAAGCATTGTCAGTCCCGGTGCTGCCTCCTTGCGGAATTTACCGAGAACGGTCATTAGAAAATAGTAATCATCCTTGGTTTTCAATTGGTTGAATTCCTCGAGAGAGCAAAATTCATAGGGACTGATTTCCCAGTTGTTCTTCACCGCATCCTCAAGTTCGGTGTCAATGAAAGGATTCCCGGACAGCACAATCTTGGTCGTCTTTTCGCTGAAATCCATCAACTTAACTTTCTTTGTCGTAATTTGTGCCTGTGCCGACACAATGACAGGCAGCAACAAGGCCACAATGGTCAATATCTTCTTCATTCCTTTTTTCGTGTTACAGGGATTCATATATTTTCGTGATATCGAAATATTCAAAAACGCGGTAAAGTTACAAAGATTATGCTTAACTTTGTGTTTTATGCTTAACTTTGTCATCCTATGGCGTCACAATATATAGTATCGGCGAGAAAGTACAGGCCTGACACCTTCGAGTCTCTCGTTGGACAGGACACGATTGCCAGGACCCTCAAGAATTCCATTGTGCGCGGGCAACTGGCTCACGCCTATCTGTTCTGCGGCCCGAGAGGAGTAGGCAAGACAACAACGGCGAGGATTTTTGCAAAGGCCATCAACTGCTCGAATCCTTCGGCAGATATGGAGCCGTGCGGCGAGTGCGAGTCCTGCAAATCCTTCTCTGAGGGTCGTTCCTACTGTATCCACGAACTGGATGCCGCCTCCAACAACGGAGTGGAAGACATAAAGGCATTGATGGATCAGGTACGCATCCCGCCACAGGTCGGAAAGTACAGCGTGTACATCATCGACGAGGTGCATATGCTTTCCCCGCAGGCTTTCAACGCCTTCCTCAAGACTCTGGAGGAACCCCCTGCCTACGCCATATTCATCCTTGCCACAACCGAGAAGCACAAAATCCTCCCGACCATCCTGTCCAGGTGTCAGACCTACGATTTCAACAGGATTTCCGTCGAGGACATCGTCCGGCAACTCAGAGAAATAGCCGGGAAGGAGAATGTTAAGATAGATGACGAGTCTCTTCACGTAATTGCCTCCAAGGCGGACGGTGCGATGAGGGATGCCCTCACCATCTTCGACCAGACGGTGGCTTTCTGCGGAACCACGGTGGATTACAAGGATGTGCTGAAGAACCTGAATGTCCTGGATTACGAATATTCATTCAATCTCACCGACGCTTTTCTTGCCGGAGACTATTCCAGGGCATTCCTGATATTTGATGAAGTCCTTTCGAAGGGTTTCAACGCCCTGCATTTCATTGCTGCCCTCAGTTCCCATTTCAGGGATTTGCTTGTCAGCCGGAGTGCCGGTCTGGATGCCCTTCTGGAGTTGCCTGCATCATTGAAGGAGAGGTACAGGGAACAGGCATCAAGGTGTTCCGTGAAATTCCTTTACGATGCACTCGGAATCACATCCGTGTGTGAAAGCGGTTACAAGGCCAGTGTCAACCCGAGGCTCCACATAGAGTTTGCCCTGATGCGTCTCAGCCAGCTTTCATCTGGCCCTGCTGCAGTTTCTGCTGCCCAGCCTTCCGCTCCTGCAACCCAGCCGGCCACAGCCTCTGTTTCACAGCCGGCCACAGCAACCCGGACCGCATCTCCTGCAGCCTCCTCTGCGCCTCAGCCTTCCGCTCCTGCAGTCCAGCCGGCCGCTTCTTCCGCTTCATCCCCTGCAGCGCCCGACTCGTCGTCCCCTGCCGCCCTTACGACCCCATCCCCTGAGGCAGGCCGCACCCGCCGCACCAGAACCGCAAAAGCGGATGTCCTGTCAGTGAAGTCCCTGACGGAAGACAAGGAAAAGGTCGAAGTGGAGGCCCCTGCCCAGATTTCTGATAGAAGACTCTCCGAACAGGAAGTCAAGGAGAAATGGCAGGAACTCGCAACCTTGTATGTCTCAAAGCCACGCCTTGCCAACGCCATTGCCTCCTCGCAGCTATGCCTGACCGAGGAAGAGGGAGTTTCAGTAGTCACTTTCAGCGTATTCAACCAGGCTCAGTTGATCTGGATTCAGGAAAGATGCCTTCACGAGCTGGAGGGCAACTTTCAGAGGCTCACTTCCTCCACGGTCCGCCTCAGAGTCGAAGTCATCCCTGAGGAGGAAAAGCCGCAGGTAGCATATATGCCGAGCGAAAAGGCCAAGGACCTGATGGAGAAGAATGCCGAAGTCAAAAATCTGGTCACCGATTTCGGTCTGGATGTCAAATGACAGGGTTGAATATTCCATATACCTTAATTCATTAAAACACAAGCTAGAAGATGAAACTCCGCTGTGAGAACCTCGTGAAGAAATATGGTCCCAGAACCGTCGTGAAGGGC
>CAMEBJ010000063.1 GCA_945912085.1 uncultured Bacteroidales bacterium
CGGAAACCCGGTAATCAATCCATCCTCAGGTTACACCGAGACAGGCTACTCGACTTCGGACTACAAGGATGACACAAAGTATTTCTACGCCGAGCAGGGTGCTGTGGAAGGTCAGAAGACCAACCACGTCATAACGACAAAGAACACTTTCAATATGTACTGCAACCGTGAGCCGCGCTTTTATATTTCAGTTCTTTACAACGAGCAGTATCACTGGGGCAAGGACAAGCACAAATCCACCAACAAGTTCACCGATTTCTTCTCGGGCGGACAGGACGGAGGTCCGAGCCACGACGCTCCGACTGCAGGTTACCTCGTCAGGAAGATGGTTGATCCGTCTGCAATCCCTTCAGACGGTTCCGGAAAATACAAGACCCGTCACGGCGCAATCTATCGTCTTGCGGAGGCTTACCTCTCATACGCCGAGTGTCTCTTCGAATACAGCGTCGCAAGGGGAACCCTCGGAGCCAACAAAAACGAAATATTCACTTATATCAACAAAATCAGGGAGAGGGCAGGCATTCCTCTCTATGGCAACGGTGTTGACGGTGACGGCGTTCCGATGATTCCGCTTTCAGACAATGAGAATGAACTTCGCGATTTGATCCACAGGGAAAGAAGGGTCGAACTGAACTGTGAGGCAGGAAGCCGTTTCGATGACATCCGCCGCTGGAAAGAGGCGGAGACTATTCTCGACGGACCTTTCTACGGAATGGATTCCCGTGCTAACAAAAATCAGAGGGATGCCTACTACAAGAGGACACAATACCAGACCCGCAAGTTTATCAGCTACTGGTGGCCTATTCCTCAGGATGACATTGACAAGAACCTCAATCTTCGTCAGGTCCCGGGTTGGAGATAGTATATGGACAATATGAATTTATTGAATATGAAACAAGTATCTATTTATATGTTTGGCGTTGCAGCAGCTCTTCTTTCACTGACCGCCTGCAACAAGGGAGGTTTTCCCGGACCGGACAGAAGCCTTTACGACGTTGTCGAAACGATGACCCTCGAGGCTTCTGCGGATGAAATCGTGCTTGATGCCGAGGCTCTGGACGAAATCGCCCTGACACTGAGCTGGACCCCGGCAAGGGAGATGTCTGATGACTATATAGTCACTTACGTGACCTACCTCGACATTGAGGGAAATGACTTCAGCAATGCCGTCCGCCAGGTTGAGGACGACGGAGTTTTCTGCAAGGAATACACTACCAGTCAGCTTCAGACCCTTCTCACCGAGAAATGGAACAAGAACTACTCCCGTGCCGTGAGTATGGAGTTCAAGGTCATTGCCAAATGGGACGGCGGCGAGAAATACGTTATGCCTGAGGTCAGGAAAACGGCGTTCAGCGTCCGTCCGTACCGTCCTCTCACCTTTGATGCCGACAGAATCTATCTTTCGGGAGACGCCGTGACCGGAACGACCAAAAAGGCAATAGCAAAGACACCGGAGAGCGAGTATATCTACGCCGAGGAACTTTACCTCAAGCCTGGCAAACTGACCATCCCGATTGAGTACCAAGGGGTAACCTCATACATCTGCCCGGCAGAGGGTGATGTAAATATCCCTGATGCAGACCAGGTTGATGGAAAACCAGCAGGAACTGAAGCATACCCTGCAACTGTCAAGGAACAGAAAGAAGGAGTTGAACTTCCTGCCTGGAATGTTCCGTCAGAAGGCTACTGGAGAGTGATCATCGACATTGAGAACAAGTCAGTCAGATTCTTCTCTCCGAAGAACAGGCTTGAGCCTTTGACAGTCGAGTTCGCATACGAAGGCAAGGATCCGGCCAGATGGATTCTCACCAAGACCCTTCTCGCAGGAAACTACTACATCAACTCTATGACCGGATGGGACGGATGGAAAGGTAAAGCTTTCCCGTTCCAGGCGTCGAAGATTGATCCTCAGATCATCTTCTGGCAGGGTGCATCATTCAATATGACGGACGGTCTTTGCATCAAGGTGGCCCAGGGTCCTGCCGAGGTGGATGACATCCGTCAGGGTGAGGGTACGACAGGAAACGACCCGAACAAGGACGGAGCCGGAATGACCTTCATTTCCAAGGTTCTTGCTTTCGTTCCTGCCACAGAACCGGGCGTTCCGGTGACAACGGACATCGAACTGACAATGGGTGAGTGGATTCCGACGGCAACGGCAGTCTCCAACAGGAAATGGAAACCTGCCGCCGGAGGAGTGAAACTCAGCAGAATAACCATCGATGCAAGAAACAATCTGATTCGTTTTGACTGATAGATTATGCGATATTCAGTAAAGAATACACTTCTTATGGTTGCAGCGGTAATCGTCTCCGCCTGCGCCTGCGCGAAAGAACCGGGTTCCCAGGATTCTGGGGACTCCGGGGAGGTCGCCGGCAACACCACGGTGAAAATCAGTGCCGACAAGACCTCCGTACTGAAAAACCCTCTGACCGGATGGGTGATGTACGTTTCCGGTACCGCCGACCCGTCCTACTTCGACACGAAGGTCACTGTTCCTGATCTCGGCAAGGAAGTCTATGTCAGGGATTATGCTTCTGCCTGCTACATAAGGACAGGATGGAAGAATCTCAACCCGGCAAAAGGCAAATATGCCTGGGAGGATCCGACCAGCAACATCTACAAACTGGTGAAAAGGGCGGAGGAATTGAATCTTCCGATTGCATTCAGGGTCGTCGTTGACGGCAGGGACCAGAGGGAAAACACTCCACAGTTCGTCTTCGATGACGGAGCGGAGTACTGGCTGTCTGACAGCAAATATCCTGACAGAAAGACGCCTCTGGCTATTGACCCTGTCTGGAGGAAGCACTATGAGACTTTCATCAAGGCGTTTGCCGACTATTTCAATGATCCTCAGAAAACTGCATTCATTGATGCATACGGTCTCGGAAAATGGGGAGAGGGACACAATGTCTGCTACGAGCAGAACAATGCCATCACCTCCAGGACTTCCGAGTACAAGGCTGAGACAATGCGCTGGATAACGAAACTCTATGCGGACAATTTTACGAAGATTCCTCTCGTAATCAACTATCACCGCCAGATTGGACACCCAGTCAGCGAGGGCAAGAATCCTCAGCCGGACAGCGAGGCCGTGCTCCAGATAGCAATCGACAACGGCTACTGTCTTCGTGCCGATTCCTTCGGAATGAACAATCAGGACTGGGGTTACAACAACTGGGAAAAGGCATACGTCCAGAAATGGATGTACAAGCTTCCGGTTCTGATGGAGGGCGGCTACATTGTTTCAAGCCACTCTTACTGGAACGATCCTGCCGGATACAGGAAAGATCATCCGGAGGATGTGCGCAAGGGAGAGTTCGACTCTTCGATGGAAGCTCACGTGAATATGATGGATTTCCGTGTAGGAGATGAAACAAAGAGCTGGTTCGAGAATGCATACGAGTATGTCGAGCGCTTCATTTCGGAAGGCGGTTACAGACTCTACCCTACACAGGTCTCCTTCCCGACACAGGTGAAGTTCGGTGACAAGTTCACCATTGCCCACAGCTGGGCCAATCTCGGCTGGGGCTTCTGCCCGGTGAACCTCCGGCAGTGGAACTACAAGTACAGGGTTGCAATCGCCCTTCTTGACAGCAAGAACAACCCTGTCAAAATCTTTGTGGATGAGCAGACAGACCTCTCGCAGTGGATTAAAGGCAGCATAACTTCCTACAAGACTGAGGTTGAGGTCAAAGGCGTGGCTGTCGGAGGCTATTCCTGGGCAGTGGGCATTGTTGACACTACTCGTGACAATGAAATAGGAATCCGCCTGGCCGCAGCCTCGAAATATCAGACCGAGAGCGGTTGGGTGCGTGTGGGAACAATTTCAGTAACAGCAAGATAATTAGTACATATTTAATAAAACACAAAACTGATGAAAAAGATTTTTATAAGATTCGCTTCAGCGGCAGCAATCCTTTCCCTCGGAGTCGCCTGTACAGATCTCTCCGGCGTGGAAGAAAGAATTGATACTCTTGAAACCCAGATGGTTGCAATGGCAAACCAGCTCAATGCATTCAATGCCAACGTGAGGGCCCTTGAGGCATTCACCCAGTCAGGACAGACTGTAAAGGACATTGTAAAGAACGGCAATGTTTACACCATAACTCTTGGAGACGGAACCGTTCACAACATCACAATAGAGAATGGTCCTGTTCAGCTCAATGTCTCAGTTGATGCCGAAGGCTACTGGACAATCGACGGAAGCCGCATCAAGGATGCTAGCGGCAACAATGTAAAAGCTGTCGGAGAGAAAGGAGACAAAGGAGACAAAGGAGAGAATGGAGCCAACGGCACAAATGGAACCGATGGCGTAGATGGAAAGACTCCGATTTTCGGAGTTGACTCGGAAGGTTACTGGACCATTAAATATTCAGAAACCGAAACTCCTGCAAGGGTTACGGACGAGAATGGAAATCCTGTAAAGGCTGTCGGCTCTTCATCTTCCACAGGTGAACCTTCAACTGGAAGTTGTCTGTTCAAGAGCGTTTCGGTTGAGAACGGCTACCTCGTGATTGTTCTCAATTCAACTCCTGACCAGACCTACAGGCTTCCTATTGAGGCCGGTTTCCGCATTTCAGTGAGCAAGGATTTCATCGCTGTCCTCCCGGGACAGAGCGTTGACGTTCCATTCGAAGTTGTCGGAAAGGATGCAACGACCCACGTTTTCATCGAGGCTCAGGGCTATACTGCAGTTCTCAACGGTGATGTAGTCAAGGTAACCGCTCCTGATCCGCTTCCTGAAACGGGTTACCTAATCATCAAGGCCATCAGGAATTCCGATTCTTCCACAAAGGCTGTTTACCTGACATTCGAGAAGGGCGAACTCACTTTCGTGTATGATGCAAGCACAGTCCTCAGCGAGGGTGGCAAAGTCACAATCCCAGTAAGTGCAAACGTGGACTACACTGTGAATATTCCTGAATCCGCTGCTTCCTGGATTCATCTTGCAGGAGCGACAAAGGCTCTTGTTTCTTCAACAATCGAACTTCTCATCGACGAGAACACCGGTGAGCAGCGTGCTGCAACCGTCAGTGTCATTCCGTCGCTGGGAGAGGCGAAAAACATCCAGATCGTTCAGGCGGGTGTCGGACAGGCAGTCTTCAATGAGGTTGACCTTGCAACCGTTGCATCTTTCTCTCTTTCAGGGACTTCTCTCGATGCTCCTGCAGTCCTTGAACAGGCAGTAGAGAATGAGGACGTGTTCGCATTCTATTCGACCCTGAAGGCCGGTACTCTCTATGTCGAGATGTTCAATGCAGAGAACGCTTCCCTCGGTTCCATCATCCCGACATCCGGAACCGACATCAATGCCGGCAATGCTTCAGACTTCAAACAGGATTTCGTCGGCAACGGTGCCTGGGAGATTCCTGCTGAAGGAACCTACCGTGTTGTTCTCAACCGTGCAGTGAAGACAATCACCATTTACGATGCGGCTACCGATCTGAAGCCGTTGACTGTGACATTCCCTTACGAGAACAAAACTTCTTGGTATGTCACCAAGACTCTTGTTCCGGGCACTTTCTATGTCAGCACCAACAGCGGATGGGACAGTTGGAAAGGCAGGAAATACACTTTCCTCGCTTCAGCGGCAGACCCTCAGGTGTTCTATTGGGAAGGCGATTTCACAATCAACGGTGACGGTGACCCGAAGCAGGTCAGCTTCAAGATTGCTCAGAGTGCTGCTGACGTCGATCTGATTGAGGCCGGTCCGGGAACAGGCGGTTCCGATCCTAACACCCAGACAGGAATGAACTTCATTTCCAAATCGTACGCATTTGCTCCGGCAGGTGCTGACGGAGCTGCACTTACAACTGACACTGAACTGATTGTGAATGAGTGGATGCCTTGTGCAGGTGCAGTCAGCAACAAGAGGTGGGTTCTTGCAAAGGGCAAGAAAGTCAATGTGACCAGGTTCATCATCGACGCAAGGAATATGAGAGTCCGTTTCGATGTAGAAGAAACAGTTGAGTAATGATTGGAAAAAGTACATTCAAATCACTGGCACAGGCGTTGCTCGCATTCATTCTTATGTTTGCATCCAGCACCGCCTGTGCCAAGATTGACCCCTACAGGGGTCTTTCTCTTGAACTGTCCGAAGTTTCTGAAGAACTGAGTGTCGGACAGACGGCAGAGATTGAGGCTACCTTGAAGGGCGATAATGCTTCTTCAGTGAGTGCCACCATAAAATGGCAGTCCCTCAACCCGACCGTACTTTCTCTTGAGGCCCGGGGTGCCATGGCCACGGTCAAGGCACTGAAAGGAGGTGTGGCTTCCGTCCGTGTTTCCGTCGCAGAGTGTGAAAGGCTCAACAAAAAAATCACTTTCAGAATCAAGGAGGAGGGTGACGGAATACTCCGCATTCTTGCAATCGGAAACAGTTTCTCGCAGGACGCCGTGGAGCAGTATCTCTACGAACTATTTGCAACTTCGGGCCAGAAGGTCATTATCGGCAATCTCTACATCGGCGGGTGCAGCCTCCAGAAGCACTACGACAACATCAGTGGCGACAAGGCTGCCTATGAGTACCGCAAGGTGGTTGACGGCCAGAAGACCAACCGCAAGGGCGTGAAGATTTCCTCGGCCCTTGAGGAAGAGCCCTGGGACTATGTGAGCATCCAGCAGGTCAGCGGCCTTTCAGGCCAGTTCGAGACCTGCACCCCTTATCTTCCGGAAATATTGAACTATGTGCGTGCCCGATCTAAGTTCGACGTTAAACTCATTTGGCATTCCACCTGGGCCTACTCACAGGATTCTACCCACGGTGATTTCCCGAAATACAACAAGGACCAGATGACGATGTACAACGCAATAGTTGATGTGGCCCGGAAGGTTATGGGAACCTCATCCTACGGATTCGACCTTCTTGTCCCTTCCGGAACGGCAATTCAGAACGGCAGGACCTCGTCTCTTGGAGACACTTTCAACAGGGATGGCTATCATCTGGAGGTGAATTATGGTAGATACACTGCGGCCTGCACCTGGTTTGAAGCCATTTCCGGAAAGAATGTCGAGGATGTGCCGTATGCACCGTCAAGTGTAAATGAAACGAGGGCCCGCATCGCCCGTGCCGCGGCCCACAAGGCTGTATCCAATCCATATTCCGTTACTGAAATGACAG
>CAMEBJ010000064.1 GCA_945912085.1 uncultured Bacteroidales bacterium
TCCGCAATGAGGGTGGAGAGTGATGCCTTTGTCTTGTAGGTGGCACCGATGTTCAGATTCGTCTCCATTATGTCGCCGTTGAAACGGATTGTGCTGCCTTCATTGAGGGTGAAGTCACGCGCTGCAATCCCGAGGGCCACGAAATGGAAGTTGCCGCTGCTGATGGTGTAGTCGCCCTTGAGTTGGAAATCGTCACCCCCGCTTCCGATGTTTATCTCAATGTTTCCCGTGCCCTTTCCGCTGAGAATGTTTCCGCTCTCCTTGTCAATCTCGATGAAAGCCTCCACTTCCTGGGTCGGCTCCACTTTCAGACGAAGGCTGAAGTTGCTTTCGGAGGTCTTCCTTTTCCTGAGGTTCTGCATCATTTCTTCGTAAGGGTCGATCTCGTATTCTATGTCTGCCTCCTTGAATTTCAACAGGTCAGTGGTTCCTGCATTAACGGTTGAATTGATCGGGATGTGGATATTCCCCTCTTTCGAGGTCACGGCATCGGCTGTCAGGAGTATGGACTTGAGAGGTCCGGTCACCGAAACGTCGCCCGATGCAAAGAGGTTTCCGTAGAAGTATTCGCTCTGTTTCTGCGTCAGGTTGACTGCTTCCATCCTGCTGACCCTGATGTGAGTGTCGAATTCAAGGTCATTGAAATGATTGTAGGCTATCCCACCGGTCACCGAACCGGTGTTTCCGAAGCGGTCCTTGATTGTTATCTCGTCGAAGTACACTCCGTCGCCGTCAGCGTGGAATGCTCCTGAGGCATTGTATGGAACGTTTGTGTAGGCAATTGTAAGGAGGGATTCGTCAATTCTCATCCCGTCGGTCCTGATTTCCAGATTGTCAAGAGGTCCCTCCACAGCGGCCAGTCCCGAGATGCGTCCGTCGAAATCCGAGAAGATCTCCTCCAGGAAAGGATGGAAATAGCCGATTTCCATACTGTCCAGAACTGCCTGCATCTCAAGTCTTTTCAGGGCAGGGGAGTAGTTGCCGTCCACATCCACCGTGCTTTTCCCGTTGATGTCATTGGCAAGACTGATGTCGAAACGCCTGTAGTCCGGATTCCATTTGCTTGAGACATCCAGTCTCCCGAGATTCCTGCCGGCAACTCCTGCTGAATCGCAGACAAAATCTGCAAGGAGAGCCCTGGTTCCTGAAGGGGATGTGACCTGAGCCATTCCCGTCACCCGACCCTTGATGGAGGATTTCTTCTTCATCAGATGATTGACTATCGACAGGTCGAAATTTTCCAGATTGATGTTCAGGGTGTCCGTGTCGGAATTTGAGAATCCTCCCGAGGCAGTGACCGCCTGCTCTTCGCTCCGTAATTCCATATTCCCTATGTAGATGTCCCTGCCGTGAATCCTGGCATTGGAACGGAAGATGTTCCATTGCCTGGAATTCAGGTAAACGGTGGACGGCAGAAGTTCCAGGTCGTACTGCGTCTCTCCTTCATTTCGGGAGACATTGCATATCATCACCAACTCACCCCTGTTGTCAAGGTCACCTCTGTTGTCGTAGCGGAAGGCAACTCCGAGGTGGTTGTTGTCAGCGAACATCTCGATGTTCCCGTCTTTCAGATGGAAGGAGGCTGCACTGATTTCGCTGCTGCTTATTTTCCCTGTCAGGGTGCTGTCGAGATTGTTGATCTGCAGGCTTATGTCTTTGATATACTGATCCTTGAAAGCAAGCCTTCGGGAGTCCATACCGACATTCAGCTTTCCGTCGCTGTCCAATGTGAGGCCCAGTGAGGAATTTTCCGCGATGTAGGTTCCGGGTGCGATGAATGACAGAAGACCGATGGTTCTGAGGGTCTTGAGCGAGAGGTTGTAGTCGTTGCCGCTGAAAGTTTCTGCCCGGGAATCCTCCAGGGCCGGAATCTCCCGGTTGAGGGTGACTGCTTTCAGGTCCTTGATGAACGTGCCTACAGATGATGAACCGGAATACTCTCCCTGAAGAAATTTCGAATCCAGAGTGATTCTGTCTCTTCCGCTTCCTGTCTGTGAGGAGACGGTAATGTTTCCGATGTCGTGCTTGCCGAGGCTGTTCTCGAGCACCATCCCTGCAATTTCGATGTCTCCTGCCATCACTCCGTCCTTCCTGCTGATGAAGTCGGCCTTTGTGCGGAACTGGATTTCAGACCGACCCCTGCGGTCGATATTCAGGGCATACAGGTCCGCGTATCCGAGGTTGGCGTAGAACCTGTAGAGGGCCTCGTCCGTTTTCTTGGATGTGGTGACAACGCCCTGGAAGAGGAAATTCAGGTTCGGGTCGGAACAGATGAGTTTCCCGTCAAACCGTCCTCCCTCCAGCAGACCCTTCGCCTGTATTTTGCTGTAGTCGTATCCGTTGAAGTTGAGACGGCTGACTTTGAGGGAGTCTATTGAAATCCTGTTTCCGGACGGCTTTCCTCCGAATTCTGCCGTGATTCCGGCATCAAGGGTACATTCGTGAATCGGAACTTTGGAGTATATCTTGCTAACTGTCAGGTTTTTGGTTTCAAGTGTCCCATTCATTCCAAGGGCCTCTCCCTTTCCAAGCAGACCTGTGATTGTGATTGCGGCATCTGCCTCACCTGCAGAGGAGAGTACTCTTGCCTTGACCCCCAGCCTGTTCAGCGGACCCTTTGCAGAGGCGTTCATCTTGAAATCCAGACCTTTACCGAACTGTCTAATTTTCAGGTCATTGTCGCTGGTCCAGGAATTGATGAAACGGTCAATACCGAAAGAAGAGAATCTCGTCTTCTCAAGTCTCAGGTCTGTGCTCAATTCCTCTATTTCTGGCAGTCCGTCAATGCTTCCGGATATACTTCCGCTGAGCCTCCCGTTCTTTGCCGAGAACTCAAGTCCTGCGATTGACAGATGCCGGACAGTCCCCATCCCCCTTCCTTTGACGGAGAATGTCAGAGGATTGCCTTCAAGCTGAGGAACGAAGTAAGACAATGACTTGAAAGCCAGGTCAGAAGTGCCCAGCTCTATTTCCATCACAACCTTGTCGATGTACTCCTTGAAGTCTTCCTCATCCTCGTAAAGCATTGCATATCTCTCAAGGTGAACCCTGCTCCAGAGGTCCCTGAGATTGATGTCAAGGATTTCAGCCATACCCTCGCCCACTCTGGTCCTTCCTGAGATGGAAGTTACTGAATATCCGCTTTTCTCCCTGAATGACAGATGGTCAAGTTCTCCGGTCATAATCTTCCCCGTCAGTCTGAGATGCCTTCCGTGCGCCATTATTGCGCTCACGTCCAAATCGTTCCAGTCAATTCCGCCAAGGTATCTCGTGCCCCTGTCCGTGGTGTAGTCCTTCATCCTGAAATGGATGTTGTCCAGATCCAGTTCCTTGATGTGGAACACTTCTTTTGGAATGACGTCCTTCTTCTTTGTATTTGGAATACGGAAAATCCTGGTAAGGTTTGTGGAACTCTCGCCGTCTTCAATCACAAGATTCATCACCGCGTCCGACAGATAGACTTCGCTGATGTTTACGCTTCTCCCTAGAAGCCCTTTGAGGGAAAAGTGTGCGAGGATTCTGGAAGCGGTGAAGAAAGTGTCGATGCGTTCCGTGCCTATTCTGTCGAATTTCTCCCTTGCTTCACTGTTCGTGACATTTTCTGCGGTGATAGAGCAGGGCATTTTGTCAATTATGACCACATTGTTCAGAATCAAAGTGTTGAATGGCTTGAACTGGATTCTGTCAAATGTGATGATGGCATCAGTGAATCTTTCCGTGGCAGACTTGGCGATTTTGCCGGCAAGATATGTCTGAACGGCAGGCATCTGCAGAGTGAGAATGCCTGCGAAAATCAGTACAATCAGGCTGAGAGCCGTGTACCGGAATATTTTCAATGCCCTGTTTATATCTTCCGGGTTTTAAGGAATCTGAAAATTCTCAAATTCCGATGGTTCACAAACTGCAAAAATAGTGAAAATTTGTGTATGTTTGCAATCTCAAACCAACCACAGACTTATAATGTTGAAAATCTATTGCAAAAACACGGGAACATACAAGGAGTTCCAGGAAGGGACTTCCCTTCTGGAGATGCTTCCGCACTTTGACTTTGAAAGACCATATCCCATTGTTGCGGCCAAGGTCAACAACGTCTCCCAGGGACTCAAGTACAGGGCATTCAACAACCGTGACGTAGAATTTCTTGACTACACGACCTACAGCGGCAGGAATGTTTACAGCAGATCTCTCTGTTTCCTACTTTGCAAGGCGGTGAAAGACATCTTTCCTGAGAGTCACGTCGTGATGCGCCGCCCGATCTCAAAAGGATATTTCTGTGTGGTTGACAAGGGGGACGGGACCCCTCTCGAAACAGGTGACATAGATGCGGTCAGGGAAAGGATGACCGCACTGGTGGAGCAGGACATACAGTTCCGCAGACACGATGTCCAGGTGCAGGAGGCCGTGGATATTTTTTCGGCCCTTGGACAGACCGACAAGGTGAAGCTGCTCCGCTCCTGTGGAGACGTGTATGTGAAATATTACACCCTTGACGGCACTCCCGACTATTATTGCGATGTTCTCGTTCCCTCGACCGGGTATTTGAAAATCTGGTCAATCAGCCCGTACAACGGAGGACTTCTCCTGAGGCTTCCAGACAGACATCATCCCGAAAGTCTCGCTCCGTTCCGTGAGCAGCCAAAGACATTCGGAATCTTTTCGGAGACCCTGTCGTGGAACAGGATAATGGGACTTGACAATGTCGGGGATGTCAACCTGGCTTGTCAGATGGGCAAGGCTTCCGACCTGATCCAGATTGCAGAAGCCCTGCAGGAGAAAAAGATTGTTCAGATTGCTGAGGAAATAGACAGGCGTTACCGCGAGGATTCCGTGAGAATAGTTCTGATTACCGGTCCCACGAGCAGCGGCAAGAGCACTTTCTGCAAAAGGCTCAGCGTCCAGCTGATGGCCTGCGGACTTCATCCCGTTTCTTTTTCCACTGACGACTATTTTGTGAACCGTCTTGACACTCCTCGCCTTCCGGACGGATCTTTCGACTTTGACAATTTCGAGACCGTCGATCACGAGTATCTTCAGAACGATGTACTCAGGCTCGTGGCGGGAGAGGAGGTGGAGGTTCCCGAGTACAATTTTGTGACAGGGTTGAGGGAACTCAAGGGAAAACGCCTCCGTCTGGAGGAAGGTTCAATCCTGCTGATTGAGGGAATCCACGCCCTTAATCCTCAGCTGCTTTACAAAATCCCGGATGCAGGAAAGTTCAGAATATTCATCAACACCATAATGAGCATATCCCTGGATGATCACAACTGCATTCCGACCAGTGACAACCGCCTGCTCAGACGCATTGTGAGGGATTTCAACAAGGGGGCGTTCACCGCAAGGGAAACAATTTCCAACTGGCCGAACGTGCGTCGTGCCGAAGTGAAATGGATATATCCGTTCCAGGAAGATGCCGATGTGCTGTTCAATTCGGCCTATCTGATTGAGTTTGCCGTCCTGCGCAGCCACGCGGAAAGCATCCTGGCAACTGTTCCGAAGAACTGCCCGGAGTACAGCGAGGCCTTCCGTCTGCTGAATTTCCTGCATTACTTCGTTCCGGTGTCGGACAAGCAGATTCCGCGCACTTCCTTTATGCGCAGTTTCATCGGACAGAGCGGCCTGGATTGAAGCCGCTTCTGAGAATTACAGTGACTTGAGAATAGGGGAGGACTTGTCAGTCCTCCTCTTTGAGTATCTTTTCGACCTTTTCGTACCCGTCGGCAGGGGCTTTCCACATCAGTGCAATGATGAACGTTCCGACTATGCCGATAATCACGGACACGAGGAAGACAGAGTTCCAACCGTAATGGTCAGCTAGGAATCCGAAGAGCAGTCCGGAGACAGTTGTGCTGGCGTAGCCGAATATTCCCAGGATGCCGTTTGCCGTGGCACAGGCGTGTTTGGTCGCCTGGTTGGATGCCGCAATTCCGAGCAGGGCCTGCGGACCATAGACAAAGAAACTAGAAAGGATGAGCCAGACAATTGAAAGCCAGTTCATTGAGGCCGGAGTCTTCCAGAATAGGAAGAAGGAGATGGTGGCTCCCACGGTGCAAAGAAGGCAGGTTCTGTGTGCACGGCTCTTCATGAATTTGTCGGTGAACCATCCCGCTATAAGCATTCCGAGGATTCCTCCGATGATTTCCGTTGTGGCCACGACCGTACCTGCAGTGGATATTTCCATACCCTTGAACTGTGTCAGGAAGGTGGCCCCCCAGTCAAGGATTGTAAATCTGACGATGTATATGCAGAAGTTTGACACGGCAAGAATCCAGATGAGAGGATTCCTGAACACCAGTTTGCTGATGATTTTCTTGTAGGTCTTCTCGGAAATCCTCTCGTGGGATTTCACCGGGGTCTCTCCTCCTTTCTCCTCGGCCTCGATTTCCTCAAGTTCCGGCAGTCCTACTGATGAAGGGGTGTCACGCAGCAGGGCATACATTGCAAAGGCTCCCACAAGTGCTATTGCGGCCGGAACGGCAAAACAGAGCTGCCAGGCGCTGTAGCCGAATGTCTTGAGGATGAAACCGCAGACTGCCACTATGATTCCTGCTCCGATGGAATGCGATGCGTTCCAGATGGACTGCTTGGTGGCCAGTTCCTTGGGAGAAATCCAGTGTGCCATCAGACTCATGCAAGGTGGCACGCCCATACCCTGGAAGAATCCGTTGAGAAGCCATAGTGAACCTATGACGTAAACCAGTGTCATAGTGGCCTTTCCGTCCGGTCCGATGACATTGACGAAGGCGTTCATCGATGGGCTGAAACAGATTCCGAAGTTCACGAGCGCCGAGAGAATCAGTCCTGCAGTCATCAGTTTGCGCCGGCTCATCCTGTCTGCCAGAAAACCGTTCACGAAGCGGGACAGGCCGTATATTATTCCGTTGAGGGTCAGGAAAAGACCCAGTTGTGTCTTGGTGATTCCAAGTTCTGCCTCAAGGGCGGGCATCGCCACGCTGAAATGCTTGCGAACGAAATAATAGAGGGCATATCCGACCATCAGGGTTATGAGAGTCCTCCACTGCCAATACTGATACTTCTTCTTTGTCTGTGTGTCCATCTGAATTTAAATCATTTTTAGAATTCGGGGCATAAAGATAGATA
>CAMEBJ010000065.1 GCA_945912085.1 uncultured Bacteroidales bacterium
ATCAGGTCATCATACTGCCAGTCAGCGAAAAATACGCTGATTATGCAAAAAAAGTTTGTGATTTGATGAATAATTCCGATATTCGCGCCTCAATTGACGACAGAAATGAGACCATCGGAAAGAGAATCCGCGAAAGCGAGCTCAAGAGGGTCCCTTTCATTGTGATTGTAGGGGAGAAGGATATGAATGAGAATGCCGTTTCTGTCAGGAGGCAGGGAGGCAATGACCAGGGTATGATGCCTGTGGAGAAGTTCATTGAACTTGTAGTAAATGAGGTCAGGGAACAGTTGTCCTGACCTGTAAATATTGAATATTAACTTAAAACTTTGGAGGACAGCGCTATCGCAGCACCATTCAAACCATCGGGCCCACGGTTTAACGGCCCGCGTCCAACTCCTCAGGGAGGACGCCCGAATCCTCAGAACGGAAGAGGGGCAAAAAAAGATGAGGACGGATTGAGAATCAACGGAGAGATCACTGCATCTCAGGTTCGCCTTGTGGGCGACAACATTGAGGAGCAGGGGGTTTATCCTATTTCCAAAGCCATCAAGCTGGCTGACGAATTGGGACTTGATTTGGTTGAGATCAGCGCAAAGGCTGACCCTCCGGTTTGTAAGATAATTGACTATCAGAAATTTCTGTACCAGCAGAAAAAGAAGGCGAAGGAGATGAAGTCGAATTCGGCCAAGATAGTCATCAAGGAGATACGTTTCGGCCCGAACACCGATGAACACGACTTCCAGTTCAAACTCAAGCACGCGCAGGAGTTCCTTCAGGAAGGTTCAAAGGTCAAGGCTTCAGTCTTTTTCAAGGGCCGTTCCATTCTCTATGCGGATCAGGGGGAGAAGTTGCTTCTCCGTTTCGCCGTGGAACTTGAAGAATACGGACGTGCAGAACAGATGCCGAAACTCGAGGGAAAGAGGATGATAATGATGATATCTCCGGTTACGAAGAAGAAATAGACATTTTTTATTAACAGTTAAAAGATTGATTTATGCCTAAATTGAAAACCAACTCCGGTTCGAAAAAGCGCTTCACGCTTACCGGAACGGGAAAAATCAAGAGGAAACACGCTTACAAGAGCCACATCCTCACCAAGAAGACCAAGAAGCAGAAAAGGAATCTTACTCACGTCGGACTGATTGATTCAGTTGACGTAAAGAGAGTGAAATCCCTCCTCGCAATCTAAGTCCAGTCAGTATTCATTAAGTTTAACTTGGACAAGCAGTTGTAAAGTTCCGAAACGGACACTGCCTCCGAAAACAGTAAAATTATGCCAAGATCGGTAAATTCAGTTGCCTCAAGGGCACGCCGCAAGAAGATTCTCAAAAGAACCCGCGGTAACTTCCTTTCAAGAAAAAATGTTTGGACGGTAGCAAAGAACACCTACGAAAAAGGTCTTACCTACGCTTACCGTGACCGTAAAGCCAAAAAACGCTCTTTCAGGGCTCTTTGGATTCAGCGTATCAATGCTGCTGCACGCCAGTACGGAATGACTTATTCCCAGTTCATGGGCCAGATCGCAAAGCAGAACATCGGTCTCAACCGCAAAGTTCTCGCTGACCTTGCAATGAACAATCCAAAGGCTTTCGAGGCTATCATAAATTCAGTAAAATAGTTGTCATCAGATGAGCCTGAAGGAATTGTATCACAACCGCTGGGTCAGGTGCGGCTTCTGGTCGCTCCTCTACCTGTTGTGGGTGATATGGCTCGGAAACTATTGGTGGCTTCTCGGACTTGGAATAATCTTCGATTACCACATTACACGCAAGGTGAAATGGGTCTTCTGGAAGAAAGAGTACAAGGAAGGGGAGAAACACAATATCCTGCTGGACTGGCTTGACGCCATCATCTTTGCAGTGATTGTCGTTACATTCATCAATATCTTCTTTTTCCAGGCTTTCAAGATTCCTTCCTCATCAATGGAAAGTTCGCTGATGACGGGCGATCATCTCTTTGTCAGCAAACTGTCTTACGGTCCGAGAGTCCCGCAGACTCCTCTCACCGTTCCGTTCACCCACAATGTTCTGCCGGGAGGCAGAGAGTCATATTCCACTTTGATTCAGAACAGATACAGACGTCTCAAAGGTTTCGGAAACGTGAAAAGGGGTGATTATGTCGTCTTCGGATTCCCGAACGGGGACACCGTTCTGACCAAGGCTCCTGCCGATGATTATTATATGATGGCAAGGACAGCCGGAAGGGAATATGCAATCAGCAATTTCGGCCCTGTGAAGGTCCGTCCTTCCGACAAGAAAGACCACTATGTAAAGCGCTGCGTCGCTGTCGCCGGAGACACGCTCAGCATCATCGATGGGAAAGTATATGTCAACGGTCAGCCGCAGGAAGTCTGGGAGGGAGTGCAGAGCACATATTCCGTTACGACGACAGGACAGAAGATCAATCCGAAGAACCTCGAGAAACTTGGAATCAATGTGAGTGAACTCTGGTTCAATCCTCAGATGCCCGGTTATCCGGCAATGCCGCTGACTGCCGCTATGAGGGAGAAGATAGAGAGTTTCCAGAATGTTGTTTCAGTGGAGGAAAATGTGGATGTATATCCGCCTGATTATCCGGATTCCTACCTGACGATTTTCCCTTTCGAGGAAAGTTACAGATGGACAAGGGACAATTTCGGCCCTCTTTGGATTCCTTCAAAAGGCTCGACAGTCAGCCTGACACTTGAGAACCTTCCGCTTTACAGCAGGATAATCAAGGATTACGAAGGCAATTCTCTCGAGACAAAGGATGGTGTCATCTACATCAATTCGGAACCTTCAGACAGTTACACTTTCCTTCAGGACTACTATTTTATGATGGGGGACAACAGGCACAATTCCCTGGATTCCCGTTACTGGGGATTCGTTCCCGAGGACCATATAGTCGGGAAACCGGCAGTCATCTGGTTCTCAACGGACAGGAACAAGCCGTTCCCTTCAAACATCAGATGGCGAAGGCTTTTCAAATTCGTATAAAATTTGTTTTTTAGATTTTTTTACGCGATATTTGCAGCCCGCTAAAATTGAAATAATTAAAAAGTAAATATAATGGCAAAGGTTTGTCAAATCACAGGAAGAAAGAGAATGGTGGGAAACAACGTCTCCCATTCCAAGAGACGCACCAAACGCGTTTTTGCCCTGAACCTCAAGACCAAGAAGTTCTGGTCTGAGGAAGAGCAGCGGTTCATCACTTTGAAAGTGTCTTGCAAAGGTATGAGGACAATTGAGAAAAATGGCCTCGATGCAGCAATCAAGGACGCTCAGAACAAAGGATATATTAACCTTGTTTAATTTTTTGAATTATGGCAAAGAAAGCAAAAGGTAACAGGGTGCAGGTCATCCTTGAGTGCACTGAGCAGAGAGAAAGCGGTGTACCAGGTATCTCAAGATACATTACCACAAAGAACAAAAAGAACACTACAGAGCGTCTGGAGCGCAGGAAATACAACCCGTTCCTTAAGAAGGTAACCCTTCATCGCGAGATTAAATAATTTGGAGGAATTGAGTTATGGCAAAGAAAGCGGTCGCAACCTTCAGTGCCAAGGCAGGCGCAAAACGTATGGTGAAGTGCATCCGTATGGACAAGTCTCCTAAGAGTGGTGCTTATGCATTCAAGGAGGAGCTTGTGGAAGCAGAGAAAGTAAAGGACTTCTTCGCAAAGAAATAATTCCTGCAGGAAATTCTGGTGATTATAGTGACATCGATCGGTAATTTGCCGGTCGATGTCTCTTTATGTGCATTCATTCGCAGAAATTTCATATATTTGTAGGTTAAAATTTATTGCGCTGATGGGAATATTTGATAAAGGCGTCGAGAAGACAAAGCGCGGTTTCTGGGAGCGCATCTCCCGGGCTGTTGCCGGAAAATCCAGGGTTGATGACGATCTTCTGGATTCCATAGAGGAAGCTCTGGTCTCCTCGGATATGGGAGTTGACACGACATTGAAGATAATCGACAGACTGGAGGAGCGTGTCCAGAGAGACAAGTATATGTCGTTTGACGAATTGATGGATATGCTTCGGGATGAAATCTCTTCCCTGCTTGACGTCTCCGGCGAGACTCTCCCGGATGAACTCCCTTTCGATTTTTCTCACAAGCCTTACGTCATTATGGTTGTGGGGGTCAATGGGGTAGGCAAAACCACGACGATAGGAAAGCTCTCATCAATGCTGAAGGCTTCAGGCAAGAAGGTCATCCTTGGTGCCGCTGACACGTTCCGAGCCGCTGCAGTTGACCAGTTGGTAATCTGGGCTGAGCGTGCGGGGGTTGACATAGTCCGTCAGCCGATGGGCGCCGACCCGGCGTCGGTCGCCTACGACACTGTCAGTTCGGCAGTGGCCAAGGGTGCAGATGCGGTCATTATCGACACTGCCGGCCGTCTTCACAACAGGATTGACCTGATGAATGAACTGACAAAAATCCGCAATGTGATGCGGAAAGTCGTCCCTGATGCACCTCACGACGTACTTCTTGTACTTGATGCTTCCACCGGACAGAATGCCTTCCAGCAGGCAAAGGAGTTTTCGAGGGCCACTGACGTGACTTCTCTGGCGGTAACAAAACTGGACGGAACAGCCAAGGGCGGTGTGGTCATCGGGATTGCGGACCAGTTCAGGATTCCGGTGAAGTTCATCGGGGTGGGCGAAGGCATAGACGACCTGAAGGTCTTCAGCAAGAAGGAATTTGTCGGCTCCCTCTTTTCGAAGGAGGATTTCGGCAGGTAAATATTTAGGACATAAAAATTTCAAATAATGAAAATTTCATATAATTGGCTTAAAGAATATCTCAAATGCGACCTCACTCCACAGGAAGTGGCAGAGGCGCTGACATCCATAGGTCTTGAGGTGGATTCGCTTGAGATGGTGGAGGCGGTTCCCGGAGGACTTGCCGGGGTGATTGTCGCTGAAGTGGTTGAATGTGTGGAGCATCCGGATTCCGATCACCTTCACGTAACGAAACTGAACACAGGTGAGGGTGAACTTCTCCAGGTTGTCTGCGGGGCCCCGAATGTGGCTGCCGGACAGAAAGTCCTTCTGGCAACAATCGGTACTGTTCTCGGTGGTGATTTCAAGATAAAGAAGTCCAAAATCAGGGGCGTTGAATCTTTCGGAATGATCTGTGCCGAGGATGAACTTGGAATCGGAACCTCCCACGACGGCATTATGGTGCTCGACCAGGATGCAAAACCGGGCATGCCAGCAAAGGAATATCTCAATCTTGAGACAGATGCCCTCATTGAAATCGGTCTTACGGCCAACAGGGTGGATGCCGCTTCCCATATCGGTGTGGCACGTGACCTTTACGCATATCTCAGGCTCAACAACATCCCTTGCAGCCTTGAGATTCCTGACGTTTCTTCTTTCAGGGAGGGTGATGGTTCAATATGTACCGGAAATGGGGAAATCGACGGAGCTCTTCCTGTCGAGGTCACTGCTCCGGAAGGGGCTCCACGCTATTCAGGACTGACCATTAAAGGGGTCAGGGTGGCTCCTTCACCACAGTGGCTTCAGAAAAGGCTTCTTTCCATTGGACTCAGGCCAATCAACAACATAGTTGATGTGACCAATTTTGTCCTGATGGAAATAGGACAACCGCTCCACGCCTTCGACGCCGGAAAGATTCAGGGTGGCAAGGTCATCGTAAGATGGGCAGGTGAGGGAGAGAAACTTGTGACACTCGACGGCGTTGAGAGAACCCTGACTGCATCCGACCTTGTAATAGCTGACACACAGCGGGCAATGTGTATTGCAGGAGTGTTCGGCGGACTGGATTCGGGTTCGACGGAATCCACCACGACAGTCTTCCTTGAGAGTGCGTATTTCAATCCGGTTTCCATCAGGAAGACTTCAAAGAGATTCGGTCTCAAGACAGATGCTTCATTCCGTTACGAGAGGGGAGCGGATCCGCTTGTGACTCGCTGGGCCGCACGTCGTGCTGCGCTCCTGATTCAGGAAGTTGCCGGGGGAGAGATTGTGGGAAAACTTCAGGAGGTGTTCTCCCAGGACATCCGCAAAAAGGAAGTGGAACTTGACTATGACAGGATTGAGGCATTCATCGGCAAGAAAATCGGACACAAGACGATTGAAGACATCCTGACATATCTGAACTATGAATTTGTGGAGAAGACGGAAAAAGGGGCAAAGGTTGCCGTGCCGTCATATATGATTGACGTTTACAGGGAGTGTGACGTTGTGGAGGAGATTCTCAGGATATATGGTTACAACAATGTTGAACTGCCTTCCGGTGTGAGGATATCAGTGAATGCTACTTCCAAACCTGAGCCTGAACAGGTACGAAGCTCAGTTTCCAACTTTCTGGCAGCGAACGGCTTTGTCGAGACGATGAACAATTCCCTCACGAAGGGAGACTACTACGCTTCACTCAAGACTTTCCCTCAGGAGAAATGTGTCAGAATCCTAAATCCTCTGAGTACCGACCTGAATGTGATGCGCCAGAGCCTTCTTCCTGGCGGACTTGAGGTCATTGCCTACAACATAAACCGTCAGACAACCACCCTCCGCACTTTCGAGTACGGTTCAGTCTATTCTTTGAAGCCGGGTGCTGACGGCCAGACTCTTGAGTCGTACGACGAGCATCAATGCTATGCCCTTTTCGTAACCGGTCCGGGCGAGAAATCCTGGTGCTCCGAGCCGCAGAAAGGCAGCTATGCCCTTCTGAAGGGTTATTTGGAACTTCTCCTGAAACGTTACGGTGCCGATCTTTACAATATGGAATATGAAGCGGCACCGTCCGATCTGTTTTCGGAAGGTTTGCGCTACTCGCTTCCGGGAACAGGTGCAGAGCTTGCCGTGATGGGAACAATATCTCCTTCATTGCTGAAATTGTTCGGAATCCGTCAGCCTGTCTTTGCCGCGGAAATCCGTTGGGACACCCTTTTCACACTTGTGAAGAGAAATCGCATCCAGTACAGGGAAATGCCTAAATTCCCTGAGGTAAGGCGTGACCTTGCGCTTCTGCTTGACGAGAATGTCACCTACAGCGACCTCCGCAAGAGTTCATTCAAGGCCGGAAAGAAACTCCTCAAGAACGTCACTCTCTTCGATGTTTACAGAGGGG
>CAMEBJ010000066.1 GCA_945912085.1 uncultured Bacteroidales bacterium
TGTACCATTATTCTTCTTTTAGGGTTAAGAACATCTGGGCTTCTAATAAAAAAATAAACAAATTGACGGTTGCCCCGTCCAATATTGAACTCAGGAAAAGGGATTATTACCACGACATGCACATACGGTCGGGATGGATGAGCCTCTTCCTGCAATACGAGAGCTTCGGGGATCGTTATGGCATTCATTCCTGGGAGGACCTGACGATGGTGGCCTGGCTTAGGAAACTGGAGTCAGAAGGAAGGGCGGCCGATATAAAATACGGCTCCGTTGAAGATGTGATTACTGTCATTTCCGGGCTGATTGACGGCGATATACCCTATATCCACATCAGTGATTTCAGTCTGACGCAGCTGATGGAACTCGCACAGCAGGATGGAGCCTCACAGGATGTCCTTGATGCCTGGGGCGCCTACGTCAGTTTCAAGAAGAATGTTCTGGAACTGGACAAGGTCAAGGGAGTGATTGTCGATGTGAGGGAGAACGGCGGAGGATATCTGAATGACGAGTTCTATCTTCTCGGGCTGCTCTTTGACAAGCCGGTCCAGATGGGCTGGAGCCGTCACAAGAGCGGACTTGGACGCTATGACTACAGCCCGTGGATTCCGCATATCTTCAGTCCGGGTCCGGAGCACAGGGCGATAGCGGGACCGGTGGTCATAGTTGCAGATCTCTATTCGTGCAGTATGGCCGAAATCAGCACGATGATAGTGAAGGCAATGCCGAACGGATGCTTCATCGGAGAGAGGACATTCGGCGCCCACGGAGTCATTTCATCTGATTTTGAAGAATACTATTCCGGTGGTTTCGGTGATGCGGGCGGCAACCATTATGCCTATCTGAGCACACGTGTGGTCAAGGATTTCAACGGAGACATCCTTGAGGGGACAGGCGTTGTTCCGGACATTGAAATGAGTTATGCCGAAGGAACATTCAAGAACGGGGAGGACAGCTGGCTCACAAGGGCTGTGGAGTACATCAACACGGGGAAATGACAACCCTACATTTGGTGTTGGACCCGATTTTCGGGGAAACCGTCAGGGCCAGAATGCTGAATCCGAAAATACATTATGGCTGCACCTCGTGTCTGGTGTGCTGGGGACTCCATTATGTCGGAATCTGCCATTTATTTTTGCCGGAATTAAAATATTTGCTACCTTTGCACCCCCTATGTAGTGTAGGGATCGCAAATTTAAGTATTAACTAATTAAAACTCAAGACAGTGAACACACAGAGTTACAAAACGGTGTCAGCCACTCCGGCTACCGTGAACAAAGAGTGGGTCGTCATTGACGCTACTGACTTGGCTCTCGGTCGTCTTGCTTCAAGGGTTGCTCTCATCCTCCGCGGTAAGAACAAACCTTACTTCACCCCTCACATTGACTGTGGTGACAATGTCATCATCCTCAATGCTGACAAGGTGAAACTTTCCGGCAAGAAAATGACTGACAAAGTGTATGTCCGCTACACCGGTCATCCGGGTGGACAGCGCTTCAGCACGCCTAAGGAGATTCTTGCAAAGAGACCTACCGAACTGGTCAGAATGGCAGTCAAGGGAATGCTCCCTAAGAACCGTCTCGGATCAAAGCTCCTCAACAATCTTTACCTTTATCAGGGAAGCGAGCATCCGCACGAGGCTCAGAAACCAAAAACAATTACATTAAACGAAATCTAATCAAATGAAAGCAGTAAACGCACTTGGAAGACGTAAATCAGCAGTCGCTCGCGTTTATGTCGTACCTGGATCAGGCAACATTACAATCAACGGAAGGGATCTCAATGATTATTTTACTCTTGATTCTCTCCGCTACATTGTAAATCAGCCGTTTGAGGTCACCGGTACGATTGCCCAGTTTGACATCAAGGCTAATCTTGACGGTGGTGGAGTCAAAGGTCAGGCAGAGGCTATGAGACTTGGCATCTCCCGCGCTCTTTGCGAGGTGAATGCAGAGTATCGTGCCGCTCTCAAGGCCGCCGGATTCCTTTCACGTGATGCACGTGAGGTCGAGAGGAAGAAGCCTGGTCAGCCGGGTGCCCGCAGGCGCTTCCAGTTCAGCAAACGTTAATCGAACGGAACTGATTTACAAAAAAGCACAGTCAGGTTTGAAATCAATGGACCCTGAACTCCGGTGTGAGCCGGGACAGGCTGCCTGAGATTGCCGGACTGCGGAAAATTCAGGAGACCGGCAGAGCCGCTACTCCGAATTGAAGAAAAGAGTCCCGAAAGGTATGGCAAAAGCCTTAAGGGCAAGTAACAACAAAGAAAAAATTAAAACAATGCCAAGAACAAATTTCCAAGAATTGCTTGATGCAGGCGTTCACTTCGGCCACCTGGCAAGGAAGTGGAATCCTAAGATGGCTCCATATATCTTCGACCAGAAGAACGGAATCCACATCATCGACCTGCATAAAAGTATAGTAAAAATAGACGAGGCTGCAGAGGTGCTCAAACAGTATGCACGTTCAGGCCGCAAGGTGCTTTTCGTGGCTACAAAGAAACAGGCCAAGGAAATCGTTGCCGAGAAGGCTGCCTCAGTCAATATGCCGTTTGTAACGGAGCGCTGGCCGGGCGGAATGCTCACCAACTTCCCTACAATCCGCAAGGCCGTCAAGAAAATGAACACCATCGACAAGATGATCGAGGACGGCACATTCGACACTCTTGCAAAACGTGAGCGTCTCCAGATCACCCGTCAGAGGGCAAAACTCGAGAAGAACCTCGGTTCCATCAAGGACCTCAGCCGTCTCCCTTCAGCACTTTTCGTGATTGACGTGCAGAAAGAGATGAATGCAGTAAAAGAGGCTAACCGTCTGAATATTCCGGTAATCGCAATGGTTGATACTTGCTGCGATCCTACACCGATTGATTATGTGATTCCGGCAAATGATGACGCTGTGAAGTCTATCTCCGTAATCCTTGATGCTATTTGCGGCGCAATCAGCGAGGGACTTGAGGAGAGGAAGCTCGAGAAGGAGAAAGAGGCTCCTGAGCAGACTGAGCAGGCTGCTGCTGGCAAGAAACTCCGTTCACGCAAGGCTGCAAAACCTGCAGAGGAAGTTGCAGAGCAGGCTGTTGAGGAGTCAAAGGCCGCTGAAGAAAAAGTAGAGGAATAACTCCTGTTTGTTAATTTCAAAAGAACTTTTACAATGGAAATTAAAGCTGCTGACGTAGCAAAATTGCGTCAAATGACAGGTGCAGGTATGATGGATTGCAAGAAGGCCCTTGTAGAGGCTGAAGGCGACTTTACCCGCGCACAGGAGATTATCCGTGAGAAAGGCAAGCTCGTAGCTGCCAAGAGGGCTGACCGTGAGACAACGGAAGGTGCTGTCATCGCAAGGGTTCAGGGTGACAAGGCAATTATCCTCTGCCTTGGCTGCGAGACTGACTTCGTTTCAAAGAATGCTGAGTTCCAGGCACTTGCGAATGCAATTGCAGATGCTGCCATCGCTGCCTTCCCTGCCGATGCAGAGGCTCTCAAAGCCTGCACCCTTGCAGACGGAAGGACTGTTGAGGCTGCCGTGACTGAGCAGACCGGCAAGACAGGTGAGAAACACGTCCTCGTTGGATATTATCCAGTTCAGGCTCCGTTCATCTCTGCCTACATCCACACTATCAACGGCAAGCTCGGTGCTGTCGTAGGTTTCAACAGGGAAGTTCCTGCCGACATCGCAAAAGGCGTTGCAATGCAGGTCGCTTCAATGAACCCTGTGGCTGTTTCTCCGGAAGACTGCTCGCCAGAGGTCGTTGAGAACGAGCTCAAGGTTGCAGTTGACAAGACCCGTGAGGAACTTGTTCAGAAAGCTGTAAACTCAGCTCTCGAGAAAGCCGGAATCAATCCTGCACACGTTGACAGCGAGGCTCACATCGAGTCCAACACTGCAAAAGGCTGGATTACTCCGGAGCAGGCAGAGCAGGCACGCCAGATCATCAAGACCGTTTCAGCCGAGAAGGCTGCAAACCTCAACGAGCAGATGATTCAGAACATCGCCAAGGGTCGTCTCCAGAAATTCTTCAAGGAGCAGACTCTCGTTGAGCAGGGTTACCAGATGGGTGACGGCAAGACTCCTGTAAAGGACATCATTGCCGCTGCTGACAAAGAGGCAAAGGTTCTCTGCTTCAAGAGACTTTCTCTTAATGACTAATCCGGACGAAAGTCAATATAAAGGGCGGCCATTCAGGTCGCCTTTTTTTGTGTCCTGTAACAAAATATTCACAGAAAGCATAAAGGTTTATTAGCAAGAAAACGATATATTTGCCCCTGAAATTCTATTCAGGGGCAATATGGTTAAAGAACGCATTCTTGTCGTCGATGACGAGGCTGACATAAGGGAAATCTTGCTTTTCAATCTTGAGAATGCAGGATTTGAAGTTGACTCGGCAGCTTCTGCGGAGGAAGCGCTTGAGATTCTCTCGACGGAACATTCGTTGATTCTGCTGGACGTAATGATGAGAGGAATGTCCGGCTATCGGATGGCAGAGGTGCTCAGGAAGGAAAGGAAGAACATGGTGCCGATTATATTCCTGACTGCAAAGAACACTGAAAACGACCTCCTTACAGGTTTTTCGGCAGGCGGTGACGACTACATTTCCAAGCCTTTTTCCGTATTTGAGGTGATTGCCAGGGTCAAGGCGGTGCTCCGCAGAAGTTCAACTCCAACGGAGGAGAGGAAGGAAAGCAGTGTGGTCTGTGGACAAATCACAATAGATAAGTCCAGAAAGTTAGTATATGCCGGTGAAAATCAGGTAGTTCTGTCTAAGAAAGAATTTGAGATCCTAAGTCTTCTTGCTTCGAATCCCGGAAAACTGTTCTCAAGGGAGAAAATCATTGAGGAACTATGGAAAGATGCCCCATATGTCCTTGACAGGACGGTGGATGTGCACATTGCAAGAATCAGAAGCAAACTCGGGAAATACAAGAACCATATCACGAACAGGTCGGGTTACGGCTATTCGTTCAATGAAAACTGATATTTTTTCTGAATATTTACAAATATTGAACTATGTTCGTCAAGATTGAGGTCCTTCTTCTAGTTGTTGCCCTGGTAATCCTTGTGTCAGTCTGGATTTCCCTTGTCCTGTCGAAGCGTTTCGGGCGTGATGTGTCCAATCTCAACGACAAGGTGGCACAGGAGAAGATGAAATACCGCCAGATGAAACAGCAGATGACCAACAACATTGCCCACGAGTTAAGAACTCCTGTCAGCAGCATCAGAGGGTATCTTGAGACGCTTTCGAACTGTCCGGACCTTGACAGTGAAAGACGCCAGTCATTTGTTGACAAGGCTTACGCCCAGTCCATCCGTCTCTCGGACCTGATCAGGGATATCGCCCTGCTTAGTATGATTGAGGATGCTCCTGAACAGCTACGCTCCGAAATGCTCAATGTCAGGAGTGTCTTTGGGAATGTCCTCGAGGAGTATTCCACTCTGATTTCAACCAGGGGTGATGTCGTGGAGAATATGCTTCCCGTGGATTTGACTGTGAACGGGAACCAGGTTCTGATCTATGCAATTTTCAGGAATCTTGTCGAAAACAGTCTGAAATATGCCGGAGACAATGTCACCCTTCACATAGAGTGCTCATCTCAGAAGGGAAAGAACATCCGCTTTGTCTATTATGACACCGGAGTGGGAGTAGGTCAGGAACATATCAAAAGAATCTTCGAGAGATTCTATCGTGTTTCCGAGGGCAGGACAAGGGATGCCGGAGGATCCGGACTTGGACTTTCCATCGTGCGCAATGCAGTGGCATTCCACGGGGGAGAAATTTCTGCCCACAGGCACAACGGAGGCGGGCTGGAATACCGTTTCACTCTGAAATCCTGAAATCAGCAGACTGTCACTGCCTTGAAATATCCTTCAAGAATGCTTTTGGCTTCTTCCAGTTGCGCACTGGTGTTGAGAGGGGTGTCTTTGAGCTGATATTCCTTTCCAAGGGCCTCGTATTTGTGGGCACCTAAGGTGTGGTACGGAAGAATGTCCACTTTCCGGAGCATATTGAAGTCCTTGAAGTGATTCCCGAGAGAATGCAGGTCCTCGGGAAAATCCGTAAGTCCCGGGACCAGAACATATCTCAGCCAGAAAGGTTTCCCGTTTTGCTCCAGCCATAGGGCAGTTTCCAGTACCCGTGAGTTGTCCTGCCCGGTCAGTTTTCTGTGCCTTTGCGGATCCATCTCCTTGATGTCAAGGAGCACCAAGTCAGCCAGACGGAACAATTCTTCCACATCCCCGTTCCAGATTCCTCCGTTTGTGTCGATGCAGATGTGGATTCCGTTTTCTTTCAGCATTCTGAAAAGGGGGAGGAGTTCCTTTGCCTGGGCGGTTGGTTCGCCGCCCGAGAATGTCACCCCTCCCTTTTTCCCGAAGAAAGGTTTTTCGCTTATAGCCCGTCTCAGAATTTCCTCCGGGGTGGTCGGATTCCCACCACCGGGGCTGATTGTGTCGGGGTTGGCACAGTACAGGCATCTGAAAGGGCATCCCTGCAGGAAGACCACCAGCCTGATACCCGGGCCGTCGTAGGTCCCGAGAGATTCGTATGAATGGACTCTGATCATTCCAGGACTGTCACCGTGGACATCACATTGACTGATGGAATGTCCTTGCAATGACTTCCAGCTGGTGTTCACGGCTGAGTTTAGTGAAATTCACTGCATATCCGGAAACCCTGATGGTCAGCTGAGGATAGAGCTCCGGATGTTCCATCGCATCTTCCAGCATCTCGCGGTTCAGTACATTCACGTTCAGATGATGTGCCCCCTTTGTGAAATAGCCGTCCATCATAGTCACAAGGTTCTCCACCCTTGACTCCTCATCAGGTCCGAGCGACTTGGGAACAATCGAGAACGTGTTGCTGATACCGTCTTTCGCATCGTTGTAGTCGAGCTTTGAGACGGAGGTCAGCGAGGCAATCGCTCCGTGGCTGTCCCTTCCGTGCATC
>CAMEBJ010000067.1 GCA_945912085.1 uncultured Bacteroidales bacterium
CTGCAAAGATAAGCATATTTTTCAATCTGGCAATATGCCGTTGAATAATATTTTTATTTTTCTACAGCCGGCATTCGGAGACGCTGCTTATTTTTTCAAGAAACACAGAGTATTCAATATAAAAATAATTATATTTGCGAGGTTGTCATTACAATTTGTTATGAAACGGGAAATTAAATTTTCTTTGGTTTACAGGGACATGTGGCAGTCATCAGGCAAATATGTCCCGACAGTCAGTCAGTTGAAGGAGGTGGCCCCGGCCATCATCGACATGGGATGCTTCGACAGGGTAGAGACCAACGGAGGGGCATTCGAGCAGGTGAACCTGCTTTTCGGAGAGAACCCTAACAAGGCCGTCCGCGAATGGACTGCGCCGTTCAACAAGGCAGGAATCGGCACCCATATGCTGGAAAGAGGACTCAATGCCTTGAGGATGAACCCGGTTCCAGCAGACGTGAGGGAACTGATGTTCAAGGTCAAATGCAAACAGGGCACGAACATATCCCGTTCATTCTGCGGTCTGAACGACCACAGGAACCTCAGGCTTTCAGTGGAGTATGCAAAGAAGGCGGGAATGGTCTCACAGGTTGCTCTCTCAATCACCAATTCACCGGTCCACACGGTGGACTACTATATGGGTGTGGTTGACAAGGTTGTGGAGTACGGATGCGATGAAATCTGCCTCAAGGATATGGCCGGAGTGGGCAGACCAACCTTCCTCGGGCAGCTTGTCAGAGACATAAAGAAGAAATACCCGCACATCCTCGTGCAGTACCACGGGCACACAGGACCCGGTTTCTCAGTGGCTTCAATGCTTGAAGTGGCAAGGGCCGGCGCCGACTATCTTGATGTGGCAGTGGAGCCTCTCTCCTGGGGGAAGGTGCATCCGGATGTAATCACCATACGTGAAATGCTCAAGGCTGACGGGTTCTCCGTCAAGGACATCAATATGGATGCCTATATGGAGGTCAGGAGCCTGACGCAGAAGTTCATCGACGAATTCCTCGGCTACTGGATCGACCCTAACAACTCCCGGATGAGTTCGCTCCTTGTGGGCTGCGGGCTGCCTGGCGGAATGATGGGCTCGATGATGGCCGATTTGAAAGGCTTCCACGGCGCAATCAACGCTTCCCTCAAGGCTCAGGGGAAACCGGAACTGACCCTCGACAGACTGATGGTGATGCTTTTCCAGGAGGTCGAGTATGTCTGGCCGCGTCTGGGCTACCCTCCTCTCGTGACCCCGTTCAGTCAGTATGTGAAGAACACCGCCCTGATGAATCTGATGAACATCCTGAAAGGACAGCCGCGCTGGACCACCATTGACAAGGACACCTGGAACATGATTCTCGGCAAGATGGGAAAGCTTCCGGGAGAACTTGCTCCTGAAATCGTGGAAATAGCAAAGAGCAAGGGCCTTGAATTCTACACAGGAACCCCGCAGGAGGCCTTCCCGAACGAGTTGGACAAGTTCCGTTCGATGATGAGGGAAGAGGGCTGGGACTTCGGTCAGGACGACGAGGAACTCTTCGAGTTCGCTATGCACGAGAGGCAGTACCGCGACTACAAAAGCGGCATCGCCAGGGAACGTTTCAACAAGGACCTTGAAGCAGCCCGCGCAAAGGCAGGTGCTCCAATCGTCATCACAAGGCCTGTGGTGGAAATGCCTAAGTACGACATTGAAGGCATTGCAGCGAAATACCCTTCCGCAGTGCCGGTCCAGGCTCCCGTCAAAGGCCAGCTGCTCTGGCAGGTCGATGTGGACGATGTCTCTTCAGCCCCTGTGGTCGGCACGAAGGTGGAGGCGGGAAAGCCTTTGGCATACGTCCAGACCTACTACGGAATGGAGGAGGTCATCCCTGCAAAGGACGGCCGCATCGTCGCCATCTGCTCAAGGCAGGGTGACAACCTGGTCAAGGGAGAGATCCTTGCTTTCGTGGAATAGGATTTACGGTATATTGAACTACGGAACCGGCCTGCAGAAATTTCTGCAGGCCGGTCTCATTCTTACATCAATAGGAACCCTCGTCAGGCGGAGCCACAGGCCAGAACTCACGGGTATTTCCGGTGAAGGTGTTCTGGACATAGCGGTTGCCGAACCGGTCGGTTGCCCTGATTTCAACCTTTGCTGAAGGATTTTTCAACTTGTAGTAGAAAAGGTGGGAGACCGATGTCTTGTTGTACCCGGAAGCCGTGAGTCCGAGAAAGCCCACGTGATAGCCCACTGCCCAGGCATCCCTTCTGGTCCCGGAAGCAGACAGTGTCATATTCCCGCTGAAGGCTCCGTCCTCGTACACCTCGACTGTCCAGGAGGAGTCCCAGTTCCAGATGTTCGCCCAGATACAGTCGTCACTGTCAATCTGGAATCTGAATGTTTCAGAACCTCCCTGGAGATAATCCAGATTTCCGCGATACATCCGGATTTGACAGGAAGCGTTCAGGTCAACACCTTTGTAGAGCCAGCTTTCGATTGTCGGACCATTCACCTTGTAGTAGGCATAACCGTTCGGAGCTCCGTCAGTGTTGACCGTTGACCTCCACCATGCACCGCAAACGGCAGCGTGAATGTGCTCATATCTGTTTGCATAAATGCCATTGGCGGAATAATGGGTATGTCCTGCCATAATATGGCATCCCCCGAATGACTCTATCTGCTCAACAACTTCCTTGACATTGTTTGAAGAAGTGCCTCCGAGCGGGATGTGAACACAGAGAATCACCATCTTGTCTTTCGGGACATTTGCAAGGTCCTGACGTAGCCACTCAACCTGGTCGTCACGGAAGCCAAGGCTGTATTTGTTGTGATTTGTGAACAGGATGTTGTCCATCGCAACGATGTGGGCATCTCCCCTGTCAAAAGAATAGTTTACAGGGCCGAAAGCCTTCTTGAATGCCGACTCTGCACTGATATCCGATGCCACTGAATAAGTACCGGGGTCGATTCGTCTGTTGTCGTGATTGCCCATCACCTGGAAAAGAGGCATTCCGATCTTTGTCAGAGTCATCTCCTCCTTCATTGCAGGGAAAATTCCGTTCTTGGAGTTGTAGTCCGTGTCGGCATTGTTGTATCCGACATCACCGAGAGTGATTCCGTAGCAAGGAATGCCGGCAGGAAGGGCTGAAAGCGTCTGACGGATGTCCGGCACCGTCTCGGTCCTGAACCTCATCACATGCCTGTTCTGGTTCTGACACTGCGGGTCCGCAAGGCAGAAAAGGTAAAATTCCTTTTCCGGCTGCGCAAGAGGTTCAAGGACAAAGTCATACCTGGCCCTGTCCTGTTCGATTGTCTCCCAGAAGCAGACCTGATCGTCCTTCATCGGAATCTTGTAACCGGATGGGACGGAAATATTGATGTGGTAGGAATATTCACAACCCTTGAGCTGGTACACCCCCTTTTCATCAGTGACGGCACAGGAATATCCGTCACTCACCGTCACTCCCGGAATCGGATTTCCGTCAATGTCGGAGACAAGACCGCAGAAGTCCATTCCCTCCTCAAGCGAAACGGCTCCCTTGTGGAACGTCGCACTGCCGAGCAGTACCCTTTCCAGTCCGCGCACAAGATAGACATAGTATTCCATTTCATATACAAATCCCTTCGGGAGAATGACATCCACACCGGAAGAAGAGAGTGTCCCCGGCTTGATGACCGATTGAAACCTGTACCTGGAGTCTTTCGATTCAAAGGCAATGAGGTCACCACTCTCAAAGCCGGAACCGGAGATGTGGTAAGGTTCGCCGGCGGACACTTCTGCTTCCAAGACAGACACTCCTGAAGGCATAGTCAGCTTCTCCTCCCTGTTGCAGGAGAGAAGCAGAACAGAAACAAGAGTCAATATCAGATATCTTTTCATAACTGTCGGATTTAGTTGTAATGTTCACTGTTTTCGTCCTGCCATTCATTGACACCGTCGCGGATTCTGTTCCTGAAGGACAGGGTGTCGGTCACCACATTGCGAAGACCTGCCGCATCGGTGAAACTGTAGTTCAGATAGAGTTTGCGGTCCTGAAGGAGGCGGGCACCGTTGTAGGATGATCCCAAGTCGGTGACTGCCGGGCCTCCGGCTGCATCAGACAGCGTGAGAGCACCGTCCTTCAGGGTAATGTTCAGCTGGCCTGCCAGATAGCCCGTCTTGTCAGCCTGAACGGTGTCAGGTGCAATTGTCCTGAGCACGCACAGGTCGTCAGAATTGATTTCCTTGTGGTAAGCCTTCGTTTCCTGGAGATTGCCCCCTGCATCATAGATTTCGGTCTTGCCATTGTGGTACCAGTTACCGAAAAGCATATTCTCGTACCTGAGGGCAATCACCTCGTAGGACTTCGAGCGCAGAACCGTGTCCACATTGGCCGAAGTGATTCTGAAACCTATGGCATAGTAAGGCTCCGGACCGGCATTCGGAAGAGAAAGGAAGGCGAGGGAATCGGCTTTGACGGTAATCGTGCCGGTGTGCTTGCCGCGCGCAATCCTGATGCAGTTGCCCTCAGGCACCTTCACTGCATCCGAAGGCAGAGGAGTAAGGGAAGTGATGCCGCTGGAGGCAATTGCCGTTTTCACATAATCCTGGCTTACTGCACCTACGGAAGTCGTTCCGCTCATTTCAGTAAAAGCGGTGAACGGGCCTTCAGCTGCCGGGACGAACTGCCTCAGGTCAGATGTGACCAGATTGTCGTCAAACGCGTACCAGACCTCCCTGTCCTTGTCATTGCTGATCACTCCTCCGAGGACCGCTCCTACCTTGAACTCCATTCCCTCCCCGACGACAAAGGTCCTCAGGTCGTACTGATAGGCCACATAGACCCCGCTGTAATCATAGTCCTTGACATAATCTTCGTAACATCCCGTCAGAGAGACGAGAGTCAGAAGGGAAAGTCCCGGGATCAAATATTTCTTAAAATCAAACAGTTTCATAACAAACAATATATTTTTCATCCGACATTCTCCTACCTCCAGCTCTCCCAGCCCTGATTCTGAACAAGGGCGCATCGGCTTGCATCGTAATACGGAAGCGGCAGCCAAGGGGATCCGAACACCCTTTTTTCAACAGTCTCGTACTTCAGGCCTTCCGATGAGAAGACCGGCTTGGTAACATCCACATTGAGGGTCTCCCTCCAGGTGGATTCGGTGCTCCATCTTCTGAGGTCGAAGAACCTCTGTCCCTCAAAGCAGAGTTCAATTCGTCTCTCGTTCCTCACAAGAAGGTCGAAAGCCTCTTCCCCAAGACCAGCTACCTCATCCAGGTAAGGGTCTGAGCCACCGGCTCCAATCCCCGCTTTTCCTTCGACGGTAGTCCTGCTCCTGAGGTATCTAAGAGCCTGGACTGGCGTGTAACCGAAAAGTGTTGCCTTCGGACCGCTGACATGATTGGCAGCCTCGGCAAAGACAAGGCACATCTGGGCCCATCTGAAGAAATATATGGATCTCGGCTGGGTGTTTAGCTTGTCGTCATTCAGGTTCCACTCCAGGTTGACATATTTGCGGATGAAGAGATTGGTCAGAGGATTGCCTGTCTTTCCTGCGGCATCCTTTCCTCCCTGTGACATATCAAAGGTGTACATTGTCTCCCCGTTGGAAGGACGGACAAGGTTTCGCCCGTTGTAATTGATTGTGCTGTAGAACCTCGGATCCCTGCCCTCGTAAGGTTTGGACTGGTCATATCCCGACCGGGCATCAGTCACAGGGTAGCCGTTGGCCATCGGGAAGGCATCGACAAGATTCTGGGATGCACCGACTGCGCCATCTCCGCGGAATCCTTCCGGATAGAAAAGTTTCTCAATGTTGGAGTTGGTGTTCCAGTCGGAAGTCATCACAATCTCCATCGAGTTGGGCCACAGCCAGGTGAATTTGTCCGCAGGGTTGAAGCCGTGGGCTCCGTCCTTCAAGAGTTTGAAATCCATTACCTCCGCGGCATACTTGGCAGCCTTTTCCCACCTGGTGACATCATTCTCAGGATTGAACGCAGGAGATGCCCATTCCAGACAGACAAGGGCTTTGAGAGCCTTCACGGACACTCCGTCGAAGCGTTTCCATCTCGAAGCACCGTCAATTGTAGTGTGAAAGCCGAAATCATCGCGGTTCGCCTCTGGAAGATACACAAGAGCCGAGTCACAGTCCTCAAGAATCTGTGAGACACATTCATCATAGGTTGCACGCCGAATCTGTGAGGCATCCTGGTCGAACACGTCAACCGGAGCCGTGACAATCGGCACCCCGAGCAACACTCCGTCCGTGCCCCTTCCCCCGAACCATCTGAGAAGATTGAAACCGTACCAGGCCCTCAGGGCGTAGGCATCGCCCTGGAGATAGCGCTGCAGAAGGGCATTATTCTCATTGTCAACCAGATAGCGGGTATTTTTTCCGACATCATCCTTGAGGAAGGTGTTGACATACATCAATGCCTTGTAATCCCTTTTCCAGTAGGCCTCGAAAGGATTCGCGTCAGGCGAAAGCACTCCGGTGCCGTACTTTCTCATCGTTGATGAAGATGAACTCATCACGGCGTCGTCTGTCACCGCGTCAAGGTAAATATACTCGTTGGTGATGTAGGAGGTCGGCATCAGGTCATAGGCCTTCTCTACGAAACCCCTTATGTATGAAGGGTATTCCGAAATATTAGCATCTGTCACGTTCCCGTCAGGAAGCGGATCGAGGAAATCGCAGCCTGCGGCCAGAAGGACAAATGAAGATATAATCAATATTCTTTTCATCAGACTTGTGTTAAAAATTCAACTTGACTCCACCTGTGAATGTTCTGAAAAGAGGGTCTGTCGTGACTCCCGAGTCTATGCTCTCGGGGTCCACGTCCTTCAGAGAGCTGATTGTGCAAAGGTTCGTGCCCCTGAGGAAGATTCTCAGCCCCCTGATGGACCTGGAATCACGGAAATTCAGAGTGCAGCCCAATTCCACATTCTTGATTTTGAACCATC
>CAMEBJ010000068.1 GCA_945912085.1 uncultured Bacteroidales bacterium
CTGCTGGGAACACATTTGTATCAGGGAAACCGCCCTGCATCACGGGAAGGTTTGCAGGGCGGCAGTTCTATGGAAGGATTAATTGTCAAGATATCCCAATTCCCTCAACTTCCTGTAAACAAGGGTGGCCATATAGAGATTTCCCGTCGGGCCTGGATGGATGTCGGTTGGGTATGTCGTGTAGAATGGAGCCGGCCAGGTATTGTTCTTAAAAATGCATTTCCTGTCCTGTTCGGAAAGAGCGTCAATTGAGGATATATAATGCATCTCATCGACCAGCACTTTCTCTGTGTTGTACAGAACTTCCCCATACAGATCCACAAAATGACTGACAAAGCCCGTCTTCGGATTGTTCTTCCCGAAATGGTCTTCCGAGGTGAACAGGTTGTAATAGTCAGGAGTGTATTTCTGGGGATTGTGGAATCCGAGGACCACATATCTTCCGTCCCTTATCCATTCTGTCATCATTATATGCATTCTGTACAGCACTTCATTCGCAGACCATCCCTTTACCGTGTTAGCGCTGTAATGGCCATTCTGGCCCATATAGATCACGTGTATGGCCTCTGCATCCACTTTCCTTGAATTCGGAATAAACCTTGTGTTCGCAGCGACTTCAACAGCTTCCCCGGGGGTCAGCCTGGTAAAAATGTTGCCGTTTATGTTCCCGAGTACACCATTCACCTCAACTGGGTTGATTCTCTGCGTGCTGTGGTTAATACTGGCAGGACTCTCTGCAAGACTCTGGTTCAGCAATGCCACCCTGCCGCCGAAATCGACTCCGGTACAGGTCTCAGGAATAGTGAATGCTGTTTTGTTGCCGAATGGCACCCCTCCCTGACGGCAGGAGATGTTCAGGGCATTGTCTCCCGAGGAACCGGCATTTTCGACCTTGAAAGAAGGGCCGACGAGATTCTGCAGTACCTGAGGGTAGCCGCAAGCGGTGTAACTGTCTCCGGTGCACACAATTGTCGTGATTTTCCGGGATGGTGCCGTTGTGTTGTCAAGTTTAATTACTGGAAGAACGGTCAGATTGCCTGCAATGATTTGCAAATCGCGCTTTGTGGGAATCTCATAGACTGCCTTGTCCGTAATGATCCTGATGACGCTTCCCGTCTTCAGGGTGGTTGGTTTGACAAAGAGATTGGTGCTTATTTCTATGTTCTTTTTCAACTGCTGCCCTGGTGCAAAAGTTGAAACGACCTCATCCCTGGTACTCAGCGCATTTGTCTCAAAATTCGGTGTAGAGCCCCCTACAGGCATAGTGAATTCTCCGCAAAGCACGTCTCCATCAATTGCTTTGATGGCAATACCAGTCAATCTCTCGCCAGTCAGAAGGTCTCCGGTGTTTTTTACTGTGATTCTGACAAGACCCATCACCTGCTTGTAAGTAATATTTACTTTTGAGTTGCCTTCGTAGTCAAAATGACCGTCCGCCTTGGCGCACATAAAATTGGCTTTGGAATCAAAAGGGGCCTTCTGATTGAAGGGAAGCACACCTTTCACCTGGTTGTTTCCGGAAAGGGAAGAGTGGGGATAGTAGGAATAATAATGTGCCTCACCACTGAACGACTCCGGACTGACAGAGGGCATGTAGGTGGCCATGAAAGCATCCTCCTCAGCTGAATATTGCATAGAAAGGTTGTGTATCAGACTGTTCTCATCGGTGTAAACATAGATGGCCGAGATGTCATTGTTCACAAATGAGATATTGTTCCCGCTCATCGCAGTCCTTGTGCCGTTGGGGTAAATTGTGATTGATGCTTGCTTCCCAGTGAGGATTTCTTTCTCCTTCGAGCATCCTGCCAGCACAAACAGAACAACCGCGCCTAATATTCTAAAAAAGTGATTCATCTTCTTTTACTACATTTAGATTTTCAATGTTCCCTGATGTCAATGTCTTTAATACTTCCCCGTTAGGTGACACTGCCTTAATCACCCATCCGGCATTAACCCACGACTGATAGTTTCCGTAGTAGGATGAAAGACTTGCCCTGATTTCTTCGTTTGTGCTTCCTTCAGGCATTAAGATCTCTATTGAACCGTTTTTAGGCATTGCACTGCTCAAGGTCCAGGCAAACAGTGATGTAGTGCTTTTGAACCTGATGCAGGAGAGATTGCGGCAATCTCTCAGGTGATAGGAAGAAATTGTCTTGAATCCCTCCGGCACAACAAGCGTTTTGATGTTGGAAGCGAAGTCCTGCGCATATTGCAGATGTCCCACCACGGTTTCAGGAATCTCGTACACGCCTCCTGTGGAACTCAGATCGACTCTCCCGCAGATTGATGAAAGCATATACGGTACCTTCTTTCCATCTATTTCCTTGAGAGTGTAGAGTGCAACCCCATCAGCCCAGTAGTTCGGATTTCCCTCTGCAACAACAATCCCGGAGGCGTGGTCAAAGTTGGCTGTCCCTATGGATGTTACGCTTGCAGGAATATGGATTGTTTCCATCACTTGCGTGTAAAACCCAGGACCGCCACCATTGATTGTCTTTAATCCATCATTCAGATAGACATCTCCCATTGCACCAAATTCCTTGAATGTCTTGATGGTCAAAACATCTTTTGGGAAATGAAAATCTTTCATATAATTCTTCACCGCAGTGAATATTCCTAATTCAATCGTGGTAAACCCGGCTTCAACATTTGAGAAATCTATTGACACTTTCTTTTTCTTGGCACCTATGTAATCAAGTGCTGCCGATGTCTCTTGCTGAGTGAGAACCTCCTCCTCACCGGATTCTGATTTCCTGTGCGACCTGACTGCAACCCTTTCACCCCCGGCAAGATTCAGACGCTGGAATTCTTTCTCGGAACGCTCAATCCCGTCCACTATGAAGTACAGATTCTCAAACGACCTGACAATTTCCTGCGTACCGAGAAGAATGGTCTCTCCTCCATCTGTGTGTATTTCCCTCTTCGAAGAGGAAAGGACACATTTTCTGGTTTCTCCATTCTCTGTGTAAGTGATTGAATATTTGAGAGATTTGTATGTGTTCCTTGCGACAGCGATGTTAATGCGCTTCGTCTGGCCCGATGCGAGGGCAAGACCATCTCCAAAAGACAGATTGACATATTTTTTCTGAACGAGAGTCTGCTCACCGGAAATCCAGTTCTCGTACTCAGCCGTGTTGCATTCCCGGAGATTGTTCTTCAGGTCAACAAAGATATTGCCTGAGAGATAGTCCTCGGAGGACAGTTCTATTGACTGCAATGTCTTGGTCGAGGCCTCGTTGTTTTTCAGATTGATGGACAATATCGATGCCTGGCATTTCAGTGTAACATCGTTCAGGTTGCTTGAATAGGCAGTCATCGGGAGTATATTGTCTTCAATCCCATCCTCCACATAGATCTGATCAGAGAGGACTGAGACGGCACCCTCCTTCTCCCTGTTGAGGATGGGCTGTTCCCTTCTGTTCAGGTAGAAAAGGTTGAATTCACTGCCCGTGATTGATGCATTCTCATCTACTTTCCCTGAATCGTCACAAATCCTGAACTCTCCTGTGGAACTTCCGTCGCATGAAGGGTCCAGGGTAAATACAGCCATGTTCTCCAGATTGTTTCTGTCCTGCACCATTATCTGGTCACCGTCTTTCCAGGTGATGGCTTTCCCAATCAGGTCCAGGTGTGTTTTTCCACCCTCTGCCGCTTTTACTGTAATGCAGTTGTAACTCCTTGTCTGTAAACTCTCAGAGTCATTCTTCATTCTCTTTTGGCAGGAACTCAAAACAAGCAGGAAAAGGAAGAAGGCACCTACTGTTTTATTTACAATCGGGTGCCCAAAAGGGCACCCGACAATCTTAAATCCTGACATAGTTATTATTTTCCGGATGTCTTTAAGACTTTTCCAGTGGAATCAACAACATTAATTGTCCATCCTGCTTCAACCCACGACTTATAATTATACTCCCCTGAGTAGTAGGATGCGAGGCTTGCAGTAATATCTGCCTCTGTGCTGCCTTCAGGCATCACGATTTCTATTGTCCCATTCTTAGGCATATCACTGCTCAAGGTCCAGGCAAACAGTGATGTAGTGCTTTTGAACCTGATGCAGGAAAGATTGCTGCAATATCTCAGGTGAGAGGAAGAAATTGTCTTGAATCCCTTCGGCACAACAAGCGTTTTGATGTTGGAAGCGTGGTCCTGCGCATATTGCAAATGTCCCACCACGGTTTCAGGAATCTCATATACGCCATTCTTCTTACTCAGATCGACTCTTCCGCAGATTGATGAAAGCATATACGGTACCTTCTTTCCATCTATTTCCTTTAGGGTGTAGAGTGCAACCCCATCAGTCCTGTAATTCGGATTTCCCTCTGCAACAACAATCCCTGAGGCCTTGTCAAAGTTGGCTGTTCCTATGGATGTTACGCTTGCAGGAATATGGATTGTTTCCATCACTTGCTCGTAAAATCCAGAACCCATACCTTCAATGGTAGTAAGACCTTCGTTCAGATATATGTTTCCGAAAGTACCCAGATTCTGAAATGTTGAAATCGTTTTAACGTCTTTTGGGAAATAGAAATCTTTGGTGTAACCCTTTATGGCACTGAAATTGGCAGAAGTGACATTGGTAATGCCTGCACGTATTTGTGAAAGGTCGATGTTTACCTTCGTCTTCTTTGAACCGATCAGTCTGAGAGCCTTGTCTGTTTCTGCTAATGCCAGCACCTCGTCCTCATTGACTTTATAGCGGGACCTCACCTGTACTGTTGCTCCTTCGGTCAATGTGAGGTTCTCGAATTCGTCAACACTGTACTCGGTTTTATTAACAATGAAGTAGATGTTCTCAGCGGATTCCCGGAGGTTTTGTGTTCCAAGAAGAATTGTCTCGCCGCCATTGGTGGCGATGGGTCTCTTGGAGGAGGAAATGATGCATTTTTTTGTGGCTCCTCCCTCCGTGTATGTTATGGTGTAACACAGGTCTGGATAGGAGTTTCTTGTAACTGCAATGTTGATTCCCTTCGTTTCGCCTGCGGAGAGGGTGATTCCTTCACCAACATTCAGTTTGACATATTTCCGTTGATATAATGTTGGTTGCCCACCAGCTGACCAACTCTCGTGAGTGACAGCAATATATGTGCGTGTATTGCTGTCGATGTCAATAAATGCATTGCCCGAAATGTAGGTTGTGGAAGTAAGTTCAATGGCTGTGATGACCTTTTCTGTCTCATCCGGATTTTTGAGATTGATTGACAGGACGGATGCCTGGCTCTTCAGATTGACATTGGACAAATCGTCGGAATAGGTACACATCGGAATGATATTCTCCTGAATGCCGTCCGGAACATAAGTCTGTTCAGAAAGCAGAGATACCGTGCCTTCTTTGCCCCAGTTTTCAATCGGCTGATCTGTTGAGTTAAGGTAAAAGACATTGAATTCCGTGCCGGATATGCTTGCCTCCGGATCAATATTACCTTCAGAATCATATATTCTGAATACTCCATTGGATTGCTCGGCATAGTCAGGATCCAGTGTGAATATCACCTTTGTTGCCATATTCGCTCTGTCTTGAACCATAATCCTATCGCCGGCAACCCAGGTCAATTTCCTTCCGGGAATATCCAGGCTGGTCTTTGTCTCATCTGTTATATTCGCGGAGATTGTCGTAAAACTCTTTATGTCTTGAATCGGTGCTTCCTCCGTCAAGGCTTTCTTACAGCCTGCCAAAACTGACAGACCAACCGCCAAAGCAACAAGTAATTTCTTCATAACGTACAGGCATTAAAAACTAATTATTCTCATCAAAATAGTCTACTTGATTCTGGTCCTGGCCCCATTCAAGTTTGGCCCCGGTGGAAGTAGTAACAAGGACGCTACTCTCCATTCTCAATTTCATCACCTCACAGGAGGGAATAACATAAATTTCTTTTTTCATAATTACTTGTTTAATATTTTTATATCTTCAAAAAACCAAGGTTTAAAAACCCCGCAAAAACCACCTCCGCAAGCGACCTTGGACATAATGTTCAAAAAAGCGTTATTTAATGACGTTTAATTTATTTGTCTATATGGTAGTAGCGTATCTACGGGTTAGTACCGGGCACCAGGTGCTCGACAACCAAACTAACGAAATCAGCAAGTATGCAGTTGCAAAGGGGATTGTGGTCGACAAGTGGGTGACTGAGGTGGTCAGCGGGAAACGGAAGGGAAGCGAACGGAAGTTAGGTGCAGTCATCAGGAAAATGAAGGAAGGAGATATGCTCATTGTGACGGAGATATCCCGGTTGAGCCGCACACTGATGGATATTATGTCCATAATGGGACTATTGCTGAGTAAGGGTGTAAATCTGTACAGCGTCAAGGATGGCTATTCGTTTGACAATTCCATCAACTCCAAGGTTCTCATCTTTGCATTCGGACTGGTTGCGGAGATAGAAAGGAACCTGATTTCACTTCGGACAAAGGAAGCTTTGGAACTTAGAAAACTTCAAGGGGTGAAACTGGGTCGGCCAAAAGACACCTTGAGGAAAATGAACGTTCTCATAGATCACAAGGAGAGCATAAAAAAGGCCCTGGAACGCGGTGAAACCAAGGCCTGCATCTGCAGGAAGTACAAGGTTTCGTTTAGCACCTACTCACGTTTCGAAAAGAAATACCTAAATAGTTAATATCCTGCTCATTAAAATGAGATTTTTTTTTAAATTTTTAAGGGAAGGTATTGTTATGTTAGAAATTACCTATATCTTTGCAGAATTATTTGAGCCTTTAATAATGAGGTTTTTAAACCTTGGATTTTTGGATTGGTATGACACATACGTTAATTTTTTAGAAACAATATATAAAAATAATAAAACATGAAAGACACAAGATTCACTTATTAAGCACCTCAGTTGACG
>CAMEBJ010000069.1 GCA_945912085.1 uncultured Bacteroidales bacterium
GCTCGCATATTTCCAATCCTATTCAAACACTTACGCTCCTTTGGAGCATCTGAGGGAACTTTACTGCGAGGCCCTATCCCATCCCGAGGTGGTCGGTCTTGTCATCGGGACCCGTCCGGACTGCGTAAGTCCCGGGGTGCTGGATTTTCTGGAGGACCTTGCGGAAGGCAGGGCTATCCCATTGTGGAACAGGATCTTGACGGACGGAAGAATCTTGACTGCACCAATCGTCATAGTGGAGTATGGAATTGAATCCTGCAACGACAGGACGCTCGAGAGGGTCAACCGCGGCCACGATTTCCTCACTGCAAGACAGGCTGTCGAGTGGACTGCGGCAAGGGGCATTCCTGTCGGGGCTCATTTTATGCTTGGTTTGCCCGGGGAGAGCCGCAGTATGATGCTGGAGCAGTGCGCCCTGATCAATGAACTCCCACTGCTGTCCGCAAAATTCCACCAGTTGCAGATTGTCAAAGGAACGCGGATGGAAAGGGAATTTGAGGAAAAACCGGAGGATTTTGTGACCTTTGGCCTTGATGAATACATAGATTTCTTTGTGGACATCCTCGAGCGTCTCCGCCCCGACCTCTACATTGAAAGATTCGTCTCCGAAGTGCCTCCGAGGTTTGTCAGCCGCACCCCCTGGGGCCTGATCCGCAACGTGGAAATCCTCCGTCTGCTTGACGCTAGGCTGGAAGAAAGGAATACTTTCCAGGGACGTTTGCTTCAAGGCTGAAGGTCTTTGATGTGAATATTTTAAATATTGAATATTGAATATTCAATATGTTGTATATTAAGAATGGAAATATAATAGAGGAATATATATGTACTTTGTCGAAAAAACTTTCGAGGTGGCAGGCTGCCACCGTCTGAATCTCCCGTATCCGAGCAAATGCACCAACCTGCACGGACACAACTGGATAATCACTGTCTATTGTAAGGCCGAGGCGCTCAATGAAGAGGGTATGGTCGTCGATTTTACCCACGTCAAGGAGAGGATTCACGGCTATCTGGACCACGGGAATTTCAACGAACTGCTGCCTTTCAATCCGACTGCGGAGAACATCGCAAGGTGGGTTGCCGAGCAGGTGCCGCATTGCTACAAGGTCCGCGTGCAGGAGTCGGAGGGGAATGTTGCGACCTATGTCGTTGATGCCATGTAGGTAATATGTACAAGGTCAACGAAATTTTCTACACCCTTCAGGGGGAGGGACGCTTTACCGGAACGCCGGCTGTCTTCTTGAGGTTCAGCGGCTGCAACCTCGCCTGCGGCTTCTGTGACACTGAATTTACGGAATATTCACTATTGTCGCTGAACCGGATAGTTGAACAGGTCTGCATCTTCCCTTCACGGCACATCGTCATCACGGGAGGTGAACCCCTGCTGCAACTCACTGACAGTCTTGCCATTGCCTTGCATGAGAAGGGATTTTTCATCCAGATTGAAACCAACGGGACCCTCAGGCTGAACGGCTCTCTCCCGGAACTCGTGGATTGGGTGACATGCTCTCCAAAGTCACAGAATATTGTCATTCAGAGAATTGACGAGCTGAAAGTGGTGCACACCGGTCAGGCCCTCTCTTTTTACGAAGAAATGCCCATTGAACATCCTGAGTGCCGCTATCTCCAGCCCTGCGACGAGGGCGATCCCGTGCGCAATGCAGAAAATTTCGCCCGGGCAGTGGACTACATCAAGGCCCATCCCGTCTGGAAACTTTCACTCCAGACCCACAAACTTACGGGCATAAAGTGAGTTCCAGCCGGTCAGCCTGAAGGATTGTCAGAAAAAATGTTACCTTTGCAGGTCGTTGCCGGCCGATGCATCGGCGGAAGAAAAATCAAATGACTTTTATGATGACAGATCTTATAGTGCACTGGAACATGAACCCCGAGATTTTCCACATCGGGGCTTTCTCACTCAGGTGGTATTCAATCCTTTTCGTGGCAGGCTTCGTCCTGGGATGGTTCATCTTCAAATGGTTCTTCAAAAGGGAGGGCGTTCCTGTCACCCTTCTTGACCCGCTGCTCTACACCCTGCTCATCGGCACAATCGTGGGAGCGCGCCTGGGGCATTGCCTTTTCTACCAGCCTGACTACTATTTCGGCAGTTGGAAAGGTTTCTGGGAAATATTCATGCCGTGGAAAGGCGGTCTTGCAAGTCACGGGGGAACCATAGCCCTTTTCATCGCAATGTGGTGGTTCGCAAGGCATTACGGCAGGAAATACAATTTTGACTTCCTCTGGATTCTGGACAGGCTCTGCATCCCGGTGTGCTTTGCAGCGATGTTTATTCGTCTTGGAAACCTCTGTAATTCAGAGATTTACGGAGATGTGACAAATCTTCCGTGGGGCTTTGTCTTTGAACTGCGCGGGGAGACTCTTCCGAAACACCCTACCCAGCTGTACGAGGCGTTCAGCTACCTCATCCTCGGACTCGTCCTTCTGGGACTTTACAAGTACCGCCTGCCGAAACTCAAGAGGGGCACCATCATCGGCATCTTCTTTACCGTCCTTTTCGGAATGCGTTTCCTGATTGAATTCATCAAGGAACCTCAGGTGGGCTTCGAGGAGTCAATGGCGCTGAATATGGGCCAGCTTCTCAGCATTCCTTTCATCCTTCTGGGCATAGGCCTGATTGTTTACAGTCTTGTAAAAGGTCAGAGCGCAATGATAGAACAGCCTCAGAGCCAACAGAAACCCCACAGGGAACCGACGCATTACGCAAGGAGCCTGAAATAGGTCACTGTCACAAGTTCGTTCCGCCCCTGTTGATCAGAAGATTTTTAAGGATTGATTTCCGGTATTGCAGAGGAGACATTCCGCTATGCCTCTTGAAGAATTTCCCAAAAGTGGACTGGTCCGGGAAATTCATTGCATCGGAAACCTGCTGGATACTCATTTTTGCGTCCCTGAGCATCTGGGCGGCGATTTCATATCTGGCTCCCGAGAGAAAGTTGCTGATGGGTTTCCCGACATTCTCCTTGACAATCATCGCGAGGTACTGCTTGGAAATGAAAAGGGCATCGGCATAGAACGCGACTCCGCCCTCCCTGGTGATGTGTTCCTTGACGAGCAGCAGGAATTTCCTGAACAGGAGATTCGAGCGTGACAGATTGTCAGTATGGTCCAGGCTGCTGTCGTCTCCGTATTTTTCGTACAGGGCACTGGCAAAATCAATCAGCAGGATGTAGTAAAGGGCATAGTTCAGTTCCTTTGCGAAATGGTGATTTTTGTTGCCGAGCGATCCTATCAGGTTGTTCATATCCTCCGAAAGAATCTTCAACTCCTTGAATGACAAAGGAATATAATTTCCTTTCCCCTGCCCCCTCATCTTCTCGATCAGTGATGGCGGAAACGGAGGCTTGTTGAGGAAGATATCGCTTGTCAGTTTGTCGTTTGCCATAATGGCAAAGCCGTGGAAATCAGAACTGTATCTGATTCGGGAAAGTTGACTGAGTTTCGGAATATTCACCAAATGCCCTTGTTCCAGCATATATTCCTTGTCCCCGAAGGTGCAGTATATTCGTCCGCGGAGTATGGTCATAAACATATTGAACCCGCTCAACGTGTTGTCAGACAAATCTCCGGTGTATTCCCCTTTCAGTTCGCAGCCGTAGATGTAGTCTTCGATGAAGTTGTATTTCAAGATCTGTCCGGATGCAATAAGTCTCATTTTTTCTGTTGTTTCGGAATGTTAGGACTGCAAATATAACTTATTTATTAAAAATGACCAATAGATTAGAAATATTGACTAAAATGATATATTCCTGTGGCACGATTATAGTGAAATAGTCCGCCGCGCATTTAAGAATAGATTTAATAGGAAAGAATGAAAAAGTTTGGATTACTTTTGGGGACAGCCTCTCTGATGCTGGTATCCTTCTCTGCCAAAGCGCAGTACAGGGACACGGCGGCACAGGAGCCTCAGGCTGTTGAAAAGGCCGACACTGTCGGAGCCCCCGTTGTCATCACTCTGGAACAGGCGCTTCAGATTGCGCTGAGTGAGAATTTGTCTGTCAAGGTGGCAGACATGGAAATCAGGCGTACCGAGTATGCAAAGAAGAGCACATACTCGTCCCTGTTTCCTCAGGTTGACCTGTCAGGGTCCTATCAGAGGACAATCAAGAGGCAGGTTATGTATATGGATGTGGATATGAGTGCCCTGACAGGCGGTGCCGGTGCAGGCAGCGGAACAGGCTCAGGCAGCGGAACAGGCACTGGTAGCGGTACGGGCTCATCCAGTGGTACTGGCAGCGGCTCAGGCAGCGGAGAAGGTTCAGCCTCTGCAGGGAAATCCCTCGCGGACGGAATGGAAGTGGGTCGTCTCAACACCTTGAGTTTCGGCGTTTCCGCAGCCCTTCCTCTGGTGAATGCCCAGTTGTGGGAAAGCATAAAGATTTCCGGAAAATCGGTTGACCTTGCCGTTGAGAAGGCGCGTGCTTCCCGTCTGGATATGATTACCCAGGTGAAGAATGCCTTCTACACCACTCTCCTTGCAAAAGAGGCTTTCAATGTTTACAAGGAGGTGTATGAGAACGCGCTGAGGAACTATGAAGAGACTGAAAAGAAGTACAATGCGCAGAAAGCCTCTGACCTTGACCTGAACCGGGCCAAGACTACGGTGGCCAATGCAGTTCCTAACGTGTACAATGCGGAAAGTTCCGTAATTCTCGCCTTGTGGCAGCTCAAGGCCCTGATGGGAGTGGACCTTGACACGGAAATCGATGTTGCAGGCAGTCTCGAAGACTACTCCGAGCATATGTTCTACGACATCCATCAGCACGATTCTGTGTCCCTGGATGCCAACACTACAATGCGTCAGCTTGCCATCCAGGCCGAGCAGCTCGCAAGGAATATCAGGCTTCAGAAATATGCCTACATCCCTACCCTTGCCGCACAGTTCAACTTCAGCGTTAACTCAATGGCCAACGATGTCAAGGTCAGCGAGTTCAGATGGACTCCATATTCTTACGTCGGTATTGGACTTTCCATTCCGATCATCACCGGAGGAAAGAGAATCAACGATGTCCGCCAGGCGAAGAACCAGTACAGCCAGCTTCAGCTCCAGACTCAGGACACCGAGCGCAACCTCAGGATTGCCATCCGTCAAAGTCTGAACACTATGGAGACGAACATGAAAAGTTACTATGCTGCCCAGGAGGCTGTGGGGACAGCACAGAAGGGATATGACATTGCGGAAAGGTCCTACCAGGTCGGCCGCAGCACCCTCATAGAACTGAATGACGCCCAGCTTGCCCTGACACAGGCAAAACTCAGCGAGTCTCAGGCGATATACAATTTCGTGGTAGCCAAGGCTCAGCTTGAGCAGACTCTCGGAAAGGATTTTGTTGAATAATAAAAAAGAGAAATATATGAAAAAAGTATTGAAAACCCTGTTGTTTGCCTCACTCCTTCCATTGATGGCCGGATGCGGCAACGGAAAATCGTCCAAGACGCAGGCTCAGGCCCAGACGCAGCCTGCCGAGGTCGCTCCGCTTGTAGCTGTAACAACTGTTTCCGCACGTGCGGTAGATCAGCTCGCCACCTACACTTCCACTGTTGAAGCCAACATCAAGAACAACATTGCTCCGCAGACTGTAGGAAGAATCCAGAAAATCAACGTTGAGGTCGGTGATTTTGTGAAGGCAGGACAGATTGTCGCTGAAATCGACAAGGTGAACCTTCAGCAGGCAGAACTTCAGATGAAGAACAAGGAGATTGAATATCAGCGTCTCAAAGGCCTTTATGAGGCAGGCGGACTCTCAAAGTCAGACCTTGATGCGATTGAGCTCGCCTACAATGTCAGCAAATCCTCCTATGAGAACCTCCTCGAGAACACCGTTCTCCGCTCACCGATTGACGGAGTGATCACAGCCCGCAATTACGACAAGGGTGATATGTTCACAATGGGTCAGCCTATTTACATCGTTGAGCAGATTATGCCTGTGAAACTGTATGTCGGGATTTCCGAATCAGAGTACACCAGGGTAAGGAAAGGTGACACTGTGGAAATCACCGTCGAGGCTTTCCCCGGAAAGGTGTTCTACGGAAAGATCAACAGGATCAATCCGACAATTGATGCCGCCACACACACTTTCAAGGCTGAGATTCTGGTTGCCAACAACTACAAGTCCCTCCGTCCGGGAATGTATGCCCGCGTGACTGTCAAGTTCGGAACTGAGAACAATGTGGTCATCCCTGACATTGCCGTTGTGAAACAGTCAGGTTCAGGCGATAGATTCGTTTACGTACTGAATGGTGACAACACGGTTTCGTACAGGAAAATCACCCTTGGACGCCGTCTGGGAGCCGAATATGAGGTTCTGGAAGGAATCAGCGACGGAGAAGTAATCGTTACCGAAGGCCAGGTGAGGCTGAAGGACGGAGTAAAAGTTACCGTAGAAAAATAATATAACAGTATGAGCATTTACAGAAAAGCGGTAAACAATCCGGTCACCACGACGCTCGTCTTTGTTGCGCTGGCGATTTTCGGAATTTTCTCGCTGATAAACATATCAATTGACCGTTATCCGAAATTCGATGCCAACGTCGTGATGGTGATGTCATCGTATCCGGGTGCCAGTGCGGAAGACATTGAGACGAACCTCTCAAAGCTTCTGGAAAACTCTCTGAACGGAGTGAGCGACCTCAAAAACATTTCTTCGAGGTCAAAGGAGAATGTCTCCGTCATCTTTATGGAATTCAATGAGGGTGTTGACATCGATGTCGCCACCAACGATGTGCGTGACAAGCTGGACCTCGTGAACTCACAGCTGCCTGACGGAGCTTCCGTTCCGGTGATCTTCAAGTTCAGTGCGGACGAT
>CAMEBJ010000070.1 GCA_945912085.1 uncultured Bacteroidales bacterium
AAAAACAACAAATACACCGGTACCATGCAATGCAACAAGGACCAGGTGTCGGGCAAAATCTACAAATACAGTGTTACTCTGACTCTGGCAGAAAAGGACAAGGATTTTGATGCTAGCAAAATCGAAGGGGTGGATCTGGGACATCCATTATATCTCTTTGCTCCGTTCAACCTTGGAGCAACAAGCATTGAAGAGACTGGCGATTTCTTTGCCTGGGGTGAGACTGCAACAAAAGAGACCTTTACGGAGGCTAATTACACTCTCTCTAACATTAAAAGTTACTATGAGGCATTGAAAGATAATACTGCGCAGATATATGATAACACATATAAAGTATTTAAACCGGAATATGATGCAGCAGCCCAAATATGGGGCAATGGCTGGATGATACCGAACTATATTGAGGTTAATGGATTCCTGCAGGACAAATGTGATAAGGAGTGGGTTACCATAAACGGAACACAGGGATGGAAATGTTATAAAAAGGACGACCATAGCAAATGGATATTCCTCCCTGCCACCGGAGTTAAAAGTGGAAGCACTGTTAATAATACAGATAAAGGGTACTATTGGACTTCTTATATTACAGGTGAACACCCTAATACAACACATTATGCAGAATGTTGCGATGAATCCGCTCCTAAAAATATGGGTATAACCAGAAGTAGGTATGAAGGATTAGCAATAAGACCGGTAAAACTTAAAACTAAATAGCAAAAATTTTAGAGGCTGACATATAAGTTAGCCTCTTTCTTCTAATATATGAATAATAAATTACTATGGCTAGTTGCAATATTTATCATTATTGCAAATTCGTGTTCTAAAGAGAACCGTCAAAAGAATCCTAATAGTGAGTCTGTAAATGCGGCCATCAGCGTGAAGGCTTTTGTAGTCCACGGAGATACAAAGAGCGTTACACCGGATGGGTTCCAATTTGCCTTTAAGCAGGGGGACAAGATAGGAATTGTGCCCTATGCCACTTCAGGAGGAGTGAATACAGTGCAGATGCCAATGAAGATCGTTTCAGGCATTGGTGGCAGCAAAGGTGAATTTACGTCAGGAATAGGATGGTCAATGATTGCAGACGGAAAGTACAGATATGCAGCCTATTATCCATATTCAGAGAATTACAATTCCGAAGGAATCGAGATTGACTTCTCTACACAGGTACAGGCTTCCAATGGCAGTGCGGCACATCTCTCTGCGTACGATTTCTTGTACTCGGCGGCCACGGTTCCTCAAACGCCTTACGAACATTCGTTTGAGATGAATCATCTCTGCGCTCTGGCAAATTTCCGGATTACAGTTCCCGAGGAGTATGCTTCCGTGAAGTTCAAGCAGTTGAGTGTCATCACTGAAGATGCAGTCCTTGTAAAAAAAGGTACGTGCAACATTGGTGAGACTGTGGACAATGGCACTCCGTCTTTCAGCATATCGGACTATCAGAGAACCCTTTCCTTGAAGTTGTCGAATATCGCGCCTGAAGAAAGGAAAATTGATGCATATTTGCTGATGTATCCGGCTTTGTTCAATGGCGGCAATGTCGAGGTTAAATTGTGGGCGGAAAATGGCAAGGTGCTGTCAGGTACCATCGAGGGATGTGCATCCCAGCAGAATGGGCACGCCTATGTCTATGAAGTGAATGTTGAAGCATCTTCAGTGCCATCCTATCTTCCTGACAAGCCTCAGGATGGTGAGACATTGAACATATTGCTCATTGGTCACAGTTTTGGAGTGGATGCTACGGAGTATCTACCGGCATTGTTAGCCGAAGCCGGCATCGACAATGTGCGGATTGGAAGGTTCTACTATCCGAACTGCTTCCTCAGCCGCCACTATGACTACTATGTTAACAGGACAGCCTATACTTATTTTTATGCCGCTCCCGGAGCGGAAAAATACACGTCGCAAAGTAAGACACTATATGATGTGGTTAAAGAGACCAGGTGGGACATCATTGTTTTCCAGCAGGCTACGGAGGTTCAGGCCAAAGATGAGGATTTCGGCCCCGGTTCAACCGAGTATTCTACCTATCAGCCATATCTGAATGATCTGAAGCAGATGCTTATTGATGAAACCATCGAGTTCCACGACACGGTGCCGTTCATCGGATGGCATATGTTCTGGGGATATGGGGCAGGTAATAATTATACCACAATGTGGAACAAAATCCAGTCTGCAACAGCGCAGATGAAAGCGGAGACCGGCATAGAACTGATAATCCCTACAGGTAGGGCAGTGGACTATGCAAGGCAGGCAGGGTACACCTCGACCATATATGGTGAGTCAGACTACAGTCATCATTGCAGTAGGGGCGTAGGTCGTTATCTGGGCTCCTGCACTTGGTTCGAGGCGATCATCAAGCCGATTTACGGGGTCAGTGTGGTTGGCAATACCCTCAGGATGACTGAGAAAATGAGTGGTGAGAGTGATGCTCCTGACGGCAGGAGGTTTAATCTTGTGGATGATGACATTGCGAAACATTTGCAGGATTTTGCTGCTCAGGCAGTTACCTCATCGGCAAAGATTAAGTAAATCCTCGATTGAAAGGGTCTGTGTCTTGTCTGTACCTTCAAGGAAAGTGTCTGCCAGATGCCGTTTTGTTTCGTGCAGACGCAGAATCTTTTCCTCGATTGTGTGGGCGGACACAAGGTGATAGACAGTCACGTTCTTGTGCTGACCGATTCGGTAGGTTCTGTCGGTAGCCTGCTGCTCAATTGCCGGATTCCACCATGGATCCAGGTGTATTACGTAGTTCGCACCTGTCAGATTCAAGCCCAGCCCTCCGGCTTTAAGGCTGATTGTGAATACATTGCGTTCTCCGCCCTGGAAACTGCGTACCATCTTCTCCCTTTCTTTTATCGGAGTGGAACCGTCGAGGTGATAGTAGCTGATTCCGGCCTGGTCAAGCACTCTGTTGATGATGTTGAGAAAACTTGTGAACTGGCTGAACACCAGAACCCTGTTCCCTCCGGAGACAATCTCTGAGACGAGTTCCACGAAGTCATCCACCTTTGAGTTCGCGCCTTTCCAATCCTTGTCCACAAGTGACATTGAACAGGCAGCCTGTCGCAGACGGGTTATTTCTGCAAGGACGTTTACGGTGACCTTCATTTCACTTTCAAGGTCATCCTGCACGCGTTTCCTGATGGTCTCGTATGCGAGCATTTCCACATCGGACAGCTGGACCGTCCGGTTGATGTCAGTCTTTTCCGGGAGTTCGTCAAGAACTTCCGCCTTGGTCCTCCTGAGAATGAACGGCTGGGCAATCTTCTTGAGAGCCTCAAGGTCCGCATCGGAGGAGGAAATGAATTTACGCGAGAATGTTTCGTAGGAGCCGAGCAGTCCCGGATTGAGGAATTGCAACAGGTTCCAGAGTTCCCCGAGGTAATTCTGTACGGGAGTTCCTGTCAGGATAATTCTTGAGGAAGCCTTCAGCTGCATTGCACTTGCCGATGTCTTTGTCTGGCGGTTCTTGATTGTGTGGGCCTCGTCCAGGCAGGCCACGTTCCATGCTCTGCCCAGGATGGCATCCGGGTCGTGGGCAAGAAGTCCGTAGGTGGCAAGGACAATGTCCTTTGCCCCGAGATTTCCGAGCACATCCTCCCTGTCGCTTTCCGAGTTGAGCACAATCACTCTGAGCGTGGGCGCGAATCTCGCTATTTCCCGTGCCCAGTTCAGGATCACTGATGCCGGTGCAATTACAAGTGAAGGACCTTCAGAGGCTTTGTACAGGAGAAAGGTGATGGCCTGGACCGTTTTCCCAAGTCCCATGTCATCGGCCAGACAAGCTCCGGCTCCCCAGTGTGCCAGTCGGACCATCCATCTGAATCCTTCAAGCTGGTAATCCCTCAATGTCGCGTTCAATTCTTTTGGAATCTCCGGGACAAGGGTCCGTGCCTGGGAAATCTTTTCTTCCAATTCCGCAAGCGAAGCATCCGTTTCTGCCTTGAACTGTTTTGAACGGACAATCTCCGCAAGAATGCCGACATTGAATTTGGAAATCCTGAGTCCTCCTTTCCCCGGCTGAACGACGGACTCCAGCCTCTTGACCTGCTTGCGCAGCATTTCCGTGAGGGAAAGATATTTGTCATCGCTGATCTTCACATATCTGCCGACAATGTTTCCCGAGGAGATCAGCTCCAGCAACTCTGCGAGCGGGAGAGTGTCCCCGTCGTCAAATGAGATGTCTCCCTCCATCTCGAACCACTGTCCGGAGGAGTCTCCCCTGACGGAGATGCCTTGAGGATTTGCACAGGAAATCTTGATTTTCTTGTTTTCCGGCCATTCAAGGACAATGTCATCTTTCCTGCCCTCTGCCCATTCCGCCAGGGACAGCATCTGCCACGGCTCAAGGGAAATGATGTTTTCAAGATCCTCCGACACTTCCAGCTCGTCCTCAAGGAAATCGGAGAATTCATTCAAAAGCTGTTTCTCGGCAGACATCTTTCTTGAAACCTGAAATCTTTTCCCGTCAGTTTCATCATAGACTGTCTTGTCACCCTTTCCGGGGAACAGGGTTAGCTTTCCTCCGTTCAAAGGTCTGACACAGAGGAGAATCTGGTATTCGTCGCTTTTCGGATTGATTCTGATGTGCAGGGTCGGGTCTCCCTTTACGGTCTCAAGCGAGGAACCGCCTTCAAGAAGGTCGGAGTGGATTTCAATGTGCTTTGACATCTTTGTCAGCAGCAGCCGGAGTCTTTCCGCTGACTGCGGGGGCAGGGCGGGAAGTGAGAAAAGCGCCTTCAGGATTTTCTGCTGCACAGGACTTATCTGAATGACATTCATCCTGTCCATGTGACTTAGGGTGAACGAGGTCGTGTAGTCCCTGAAAAGTCTGTCTTTCGGGAAATTCGAATTTATGGTAAATCCCTCTTTGCCCTGTGCAATGTCAATATATGGCTTCTGGGCTACAACCTCAATGGTGTTGTGGTCATCGCAATTAAAAAGCTTGTCCGTGTCTATGAGGAAAGGTAGTGTCCGTGCTGCACTGACGGATGAACCAGATGAATACCGTGAATTTGCGTTTGCCACCTGCCTGTCAATCTCATCCATACAGGGAATTTTCCCGTACAGAAAATCGTAGGCATTGACTTTCTTACCCGCTCCCCATTTCCCGTTTTTCAGAATTTTCCTGATTCTGACTTCCAAATAGTCACGGCCAATGTACATATAGCCGATTTTCTCCTGGACCTGTTCCCCTGCACCACCCTTGTCGTCCACGATGCTGTCGAGGTCGTCGAACATCTTCTCCCACAACTCGATCTTCCTGAATGACGGCAGAAGGGGACTGCCGCCGAATATCCTGGTCAGCCTCTGTTTTTCTGTTTCATCCAAGTCAAGGTAAGGACTCATCTCGTGTCTGAGGAGGGCATAGTTCGGTATCGTGCCGGGATGCGGCAGACCATAGTACCCGGCAATTATGCCCCCGAGGTTCCTCAGTACGGGAATCCGGTTCTCGCACAGATATCTGACTTCATACTCGAAGGATTTGACATCGTCAGGCTCTCCAAGATGCCGTGCCAGGACAAATGACGGGAACAGCATTTCCGAGTTGCTGATTTTCTTGTTAAGGAACTGCCTGAGCCGGGTCCTGTCCTGCTCCGTGTCTGATTTCTTGTAGGCGAGAATCAGGTAGAAGTTCATTATTGGATTGAAGAATATGTTCTTTTCGCTCTGAATCTTGTTCCTCTGCTTCAATGCGTCAATGAAACATCCGACAGAAGCAATCCGGTCTCCCTGATAAAGAAATTCTACTGCTCTTGCAACAAACAGGGGATATGCCGGTCTGATCCCCTCCGGAAGTGGAATCCTTTCTCCGTTATGGAAAAACCGGTGACAGGCGCTCACGGAAAACAGATAGTCGTAATTCACCCCTGAAGGGTTTTTCTTCCTATATGAAGAGATAAGGCGGTCAATCCTGTCGAAAAATCTGTGAGCTTCGCAGTCGTTCTGATAATGCTGGTTTATGCTGATATTTATGTAGTCTAAGAAGTCCTCTGCATTGAATTTCAGCACAAATCCGTCGAATGGTTCCTGATTTTTGCAACCTGCAATATAAAAAGGTCCTTCCCCGTCCTCGAATTTTCCCGCCACCTTCAGCGCAAGGTCCTTCTCTCCGTTGTGCATCTCCCTGGCCAGGGTCCACAGGAATTCCACTTTCGAACTCCGATGTGGACAGAGGGAATGGAACGTCTTGAGCAACTCCGGCTTCTGGGACAACATATATTCCGCAATGTCAAAGAAACACTCTTTTCTGATGAGGAAAGTATCAAACCACTCGTACGACACCAACCCCCGTGAGACCAGCCACTCAAGTCCCTGCTCGACTTGTGTCGTCCTGATTTTCCTGTGTCTTGCAAATGCCTCCCTGTTGCTTCGTTTGATTTCCGCGCCCCAATACGCGGCAAACATTAGCAGTTCTCCGTTGCTTCCGTTTAATATCTCGGTTAGAAAATCAGTCATATATGAGTGATATTAATTGTTTATATTCACACTCTTTTTGTTGCGCAGATTATGTTCATATCCCATCGTTGTTTTTGCGCATGGTCTCGAGAACCTTTGCTGTTGTTTCCATATTCTTTATTTGTCATCCTCCCTCAGTTTCTCCTTGTATTTCTTATCATAGGCTTCACCTCGAGGAACAAGGTACTTGAAGAAAACGCAGTCATCGATGATCTGTATATGGAAGATAAAGAACGCACGGAGGCTTCCTATGCGGATGCGGTACACGTTGTCATAACCGACAAGCT
>CAMEBJ010000071.1 GCA_945912085.1 uncultured Bacteroidales bacterium
TTGTCAAAGATTGGTGAGGCGATTTCGTAGTACGGTTCGGCTGCACAACCCCCGTCAACTTCAAATAGTCCCATTGCAAGAAGAACACCGAGAGCACCCATCTGCCCTTGGTCCTCGTCGTCACGGTAACCGCCGTAAGGAGTAATGTCTCCGTAGGCTTCTTTCACGAGGCGCACCCATTTCTGTGTTAACCAAGGTGCTCCTGCGTGGGAAAACAGATGCGCCATCCCGGTACCGGGCTGATTGCCGTAGTCAGTCCAGTTGTATTGTTTCAGGGATGGATCCGTCGATCTGAAAAAACCGTTCGGCTGGCTGAGACGGAATTGCTTGTCAAGTCTCTCAATGTATTTCTTCCTGCCTCCGAAAAGTTCAATCAGCCCTTGCATATCGTGGGGAACGAAATGGGAGTAGATTGCGGCATTGCTTTCACAGAATCCGTCTTTTTCAGAGATTTCCAACGGATCGAAATCTGGAAGGAAATATCCGTTGGTGTCACGGGCGTGCATATATCCTACTGCCGGGTCCCACACATTCCTGTAGTTACCCGATCTCTCAAGGAAGAATCGGTAGTCCTGTTCAAACCCCATATTCAAGGCCATTTGCGACAGACACCAGTCCTGATAGGCATATTCAAGAGTCATCGCCGCTCCGGTGGTGTGCATCCCGCGAACATTGTCCCTTCCGTCTGGAACATATCCTTTTGTTTCGTACCATTCCATTCCTCCTGAATGGGCATCCTTACCGTGTTCGTAGCCTGCGTGGTCTCGAATGCCTCCCTTGAAGGCATTCTTCCTCAAGCCTTCATAGGCGGAGAGGGTGTCAAAACCCCTTATACCTTTGTTGAAAGCCGAGACGATGAAAGGAGCCGCCGTGTCGCCTATCATCACAAAAGTGTAATTTCCCGCAGAAGGTCCTCTCGGGATGAGTCCACCATTGTGATAGTAATCAACCATTGTGTTGCAGAACTCATCCACTATTTCTGGATAGACCAGACCCCAGAGAATGTCAAGGGACCAGTGACTGCCCCACCAGGCGTCGAAATTGTGGTGGGCATAGAGAGGATGGCCATCTGGCCCGCATGGAATCCTCCGGATGACAGGGAAATCTCCTGTCATATCCATATATTGCCCATCAGCATCGCTGACAATGTGCCTACCGAGAAGGGAATGCCAAAGGTCGGTGTAGAATTTCACCTGCTGTTCGTGTGTGCCTCCCGTTACGTCAATTCTTCCGAGCATTTCGTTCCACTGACAGGCAGCCTCGGAAGCAACTAAGTCAAAGTCTTTGTCGGAAGCTTCTGCAAGAAGGTTAGCTCTGGCATTTTCCACACTGGTAAAGGAAATGGCCACTTTCATTGTAATCTGTTCACCTTCAACGGTTTTGAAACGTACTGCCAGTCCGGCGTCCTTCCCCGAAATTCTTTCAGGATGACTGTTGCGGACAATCTTCCCCTCTGACCAGCAGACAACCCCTTCAAAGTCCCGGTCAAGTTCAGCAAAGAAGAATACCGGGACATCCTTTGGTCTGCGTCCAGTTGCTGCACTAATCTGCCATCCGGCAATGGTGTGGCTGTCCACAACCCAGACTTCGGAATAGAGTGTAGGTCCGTGAGCAAGAAATGCTCCGGAATCAAATACAATGTAACTGTCATCACATTGTGGGAAGGTGTATCTGTGGTAACCAACCCTGCAGGTAGATGTCAACTCAGCAGTGATCCCGTAGTCGTCAAGGTGTATCTTGTGGTAGCCTGGACGGGCGATTTCACCTTCGTGACGGAATGAGGATTTGTAGGCATCCATCCCGAGATGACCTTTGAATTCCCCAGTTGTCGGCATCACTGCCACACCAGACATCTGCCAGTTGTGAATATGGCTGAAACAACGGACGGAGAGAGAGTCGTAGAGGTAGCCTGAACCCCAGGAATGGGCTGTCCCTGTGTCCGGATTCAGGCTGACCATACCGAAAGGAAGGCTTGCAGAGTTGAAAAAGAACCACCTTGAGCGGTGTGAATCCACGAATGGATTTACTTTTGAGACATAATCTGTTTGGGCAAATGCGGCAATTCCAAGCACAAGTATGGCCGCGAGGGTAAATATTCTTTTCATCTTTATCTAATGACAAAACTTCCTTCAAGCCTGATGTCCTTCGACGATGCTCCTACAAAAACGGAGAATTTCCCTGGTTCAACGGAGAATTTCATATCCTTGTCCCAGAGACCAAGGTCCTGCGGAGTGAGTGTAAAGGTAACTTCCCTGCTTTCTCCGCTTTCAAGACTGATTCTCTCGAATCCTCTCAACACACGGGTGTAGGTTGTCACACTGCTTACAATGTCATTGATGTAGAGCTGGACAACTTCGTCTCCGGCTCGCTTGCCGGTGTTGGTGACCTTGCAACTGACAGAGATGCATCCGTCCGGAGTCTGTTCCTGCGGAGTAATTTTCAGGTCCGAGTATTGGAAGGTTGTGTAACTGAGTCCGTAGCCGAAAGGATATAGAGGACCCCAGACACTGGTCTTGTTGTCCACGTCCACTCCCGGTTTGAAAGGGAAGGCATAGGGAATCTGGCCGACACTCTTCGGGAAGGTCACGGCAAGGCGTCCTCCCGGATTGTAATCTCCGAAAAGGGTCTGTGCAACTGCCTGCCCGCAAAATTCACCGGGAAACCAGGCGTGAAGAATGGCAGGTACCGTTGCCTGGGCATAGTTGATTGTGCTGGCCCTTCCGTCAAGCAGGACAAGAACCACCGACTTTCCAGTGGAATTAATTTCCTTAAGAAGTTGCTCCTGTCTTCCGGGAAGATTCAGGCTTGTGCGTGAACGGTCTTCCCTGACGGTCAGCTCATTGCCGCCGAGAACCAGAATTACGACATCTGCTTTTTTTGCAGTTTTGATGGCATGGTCCATCATTTTCCTTTCTTCTGCCGTCATATCAAAATCCATCAGTTCGCTCTCAGGAAAATGAGGGTCAATGATTTCACATCCTTTGGAATATTGAACATCCGCATCGGGAAGCATTTCCTTTATTCCCTGAAAGACTGTCTTGAATTGGGGATCGGCAGGACCGTAACGGCAGATGAGTTGAGTCCTCTCATCAGCATTGGGACCAATCACTGCCACCTTCTTCACTTCCTTGGACAAAGGAAGCAGGTCTCCTTCATTCTTCAGAAGCACCATTGATTCCAGAGCAGCACGCAGGGCCACCTTCTGATGTTCAGGACTGTGTACCGTGGTCTCTGCCAATTTAGGATCTCCTTTGTAGGGATTGTCGAAAAGCCCTGCCCAGAATTTGACTCTGAGAATGTCCGCAACCCTGCAGTTGATAGTCTCTTCACTGATTTTTCCGTGTACTATGGCATCCCTCAAAGGTAGTACGAAGGATTCCGGAGACCGGAAAGTGGTCCGGATGTTCAGACCGGCATTGACACATTGTGCTATTCCATCTTCGTAGGTCTCAGCGACATTGTGTTTCTCTGACAGGAACTCAACGGCCTCACTGTCAGAGACTACATATCCGTTGAATCCCCATTCTTTCCTGAGAAGATCCGTGAGGAAGTACTTGCTTCCACTGACAGGAACCCCGTCGTAGTCATTGTAGGAACTCATTGTTCCGAGGGCGCCGGCCTCCTGGAATGCAACCCTGAACGGTTCCAGATAGAGTGTGTGCATTTCACGTGGGGCCACCTTCGGATCAGTCCTGCTTTTGCCGTCACGTCCTCCTGACGGAATGCTGTAAACTGCAAAATGCTTGACGGTAGAGACAATCCTGTGCGACTGGAGTGACTGTATCATGCGTTTTCCTAGCTGCCCCGCCAGGAATGGATCTTCACTATAACTTTCCACACAGCGACCCCATCTCGGATCTTGGGCAATGTCCAGTATAGGGGAGTAGATGTTTGTGTAGCCCAGTGCGCTTGCTTCTTCAGCCTCCACATTCCCGATTTCCTCGATCAGATTCTTGTCCCAGGTGGCTCCCTGCCCTGACTGGGCCGGGAAATAGGTCGCCCTGGCGTGACAAAGCCCGCGGATGCCTTCATTTGTGAAATCAACGGGTATTCCCAATCTGGTCTGCTCCACGAACCACTTCTGGATTCTATGCTTTGATTTGACGTGAGTGCTGAAAGGGCAGGCATAGGCCAGTCCTGCTTTTCCGATGCCATTGTGCTGTTCATCAATGTTTCCAACGCCGTCTTTCCAGACTCTTTCCTTCCATGCATCTGTCGGCTCGTCGTCTTCAAGCACACGGCCGGTGCCGTAGAGGGTGACCATCTGGCAAGTCTTTTCCTCAAGGGTCATCTGTGAAAGCAGATCCTGTACGCGGCTGTCAATCTCAGCGGCAGGGTCCTCGAAGACATCCTTGCGTCCGTTCTTGTTGAAATCTATCCAACCGGTGTGGTAGATGTTTTCTTGTGCTCCTTCCTGGAGAAAAAGGAGGGAGCCGAAGCCCGGATGGTCTGCGCACCAGGCCTTTCCCTCAGGACGGCTTGTGGCGAGAACTTCTTCCGTGTAGGGCATCCCAAGTTGCATCCTTCCAGCAAAGTGTGCATAGGCAATCTCAAAAACAGGACGTATCTGACCTCGTTGGCGCTGGCTGATGGTTGTCCATTTGCAGTATTTCCCAGTTTTGTCAATCCAGGTGAAGAACGGAACATCATCGTGGCCTGTGTTGAATTTGGCCGTGTATTCATATCCTTTGAGAAGCCTGTTGTCCAGAGCCGAATAGATGTCCACTCCCTGTTTCCAGGCAACTTCGCATATTTCCGCCATACATCCCAGTCCGAGCATTGTGTGTGCCTGGTCGCGTCCGCTTTCCTGACACTGTCCGCTTTCTGCAATGTAGTTCGGGAGGGAACCGTTGTCGAAATCAGGGTCGAGGTAACGCCTGACTGCCTCGTTGAACAAGTCTTCGTCATCGAGGAAGACAGCCATTCCGATCATTCCCTTCAGAACGGAGAATCCCCAGTTCCCGTTTGTGTAGGCTTTTGTCCGGTAGAACTCCGTGAAAACCGGAATGAAGGCCTTGCGGAACATTTCGGAAGTGAGTTCCGTGTCCCTGCTGTCCCATCCGCCCCGGTATTTGTCTGCAGGATAGGTATATCTGAGAATCTCCGCGGCATTTACGATGATGAAACCCTGAAGTCCTGCGCAAAGCGGGCCGTCGTGAGGATGGATTCTGCGCAGAACAGGGGAGTAGGCCCGGATAATCTCCATGGCCTTCCTAGCGTGAGCTTCGTCCCTGGAAACTATCCATCTCACGGCATTGAAATATGCCGCATTGAAATCGTTCTCACAGGGATCTTTGGTGAAAGAATATTCATCTGTCCTGCCAATTACTGCAAAAGGACCTCTCAATTTGTAGTCTGAAGAGCTGAGTGGATGGTTGATCATCAGTTCATACGAACCTATGGCAGGTTCGATGCCGTCGTTGACAAAGTTTGCAATCCTTTCAAAATCAGCATTATTATGCAGAATGCCCGGATGAACAAACTGCCTTGCATTTGTTGCGAGGCAGATTGTGGACAGAAGCAGGAGTGTTAAATATTTCCTCATTTGACAGGTTCAATTTTCATTGTGAATCCTCCCGATGGCTGAAGGTTGAATCCGAGAGATGTCTTTGATGTCACCTTCTTCTTCTCGATGTTCACTGTTTTGTCGGCATTGTCGGTGTAAATATAGGCAATGTATTTTCCTTCATCAAGGAAGGACAGGTCAATATTCACTTCGCGTGCATTGGTGTTGGTGATTCCTCCGACGTACCAGATGCCGTCCTTCTGCCTTGCCACGACTGCGTGTTCGCCTATTGAGCCTGAAACGAAGACCGTGCGGTCCCAGGTTGTAGGGAGGTCTTTCCAGAACTGAAGTTCCGGTCTATAGTGCATATCTGTGATTTTCTCAATCCAGAAAAGAAACTGTGCAGGACTGTAGTAGATGACAGCCAGGGCCAGCCTGTGCGCATAGGTGGTCTGGAGTTGAGCTTTTGCGAATCCAGGCGTGAAGTCTCCCGCTCCACAGGTAAACCTTGTGAATGGAAGCATTGTGGAGTGGTCGGCATTTGGATTCTGTTCGTTTCCGTGGATCCCCTCCTGTGTTACAAGATTAGGGTAGGTCCTGCTGAGGCCGTCCGGCCTGTAGGCATCGTGGATGTCAACCATCAGATGATGTTTGGCAGCCTTTGCCACAAAAGTCTCGGTCCATTCCTGCCATTCCTGGTTGCCGACATGGACGAATCCCGGCTTGATTCCCTTGACTCCCCACTCTTCGAACAGAGGCATAAATACATCCGCATATCTTTCGCAAGCTTCCCAGTTGACATAGAGAAAAACTCCAACTCCGTGCTCTTTCCCGTACTGGATTATTGCAGGAAGATCAAGTCCCGGATGTCCCGGTTTGCCAAGACCTGTAACCGGATCGTTGACCTGCACCCTTCTCGGATCGGCTGTCTGGGAGTTTGCCTTTCCGTACCATCCCCAGTCATAGATGATGTAGTCAATCCCCATACTCTCGCAGTAGTCAATCATTTTGTAGGACTCAGGTGTAGAAATAGTGGTCTCTCTCATCACGGTCCCAGGTTTGATCCAGGAAACATCATCCAACTGGCATTCCTTGCTGAGATTGTAAGTCAAGTAATTGTAAATCATAAGATCCCCCGGTTTGCGTGAGATTGTTACCGCTCTCCAGCATGTGGTAATTCCGTCCGTTGATTTTGCTTCACCCCTGAGCTGGACACGCAGGATGT
>CAMEBJ010000072.1 GCA_945912085.1 uncultured Bacteroidales bacterium
TTTTGTCCTGGGAGTCAAAACTGGTTCCCGTCACCTTAGTAGCGACAATCTCCGGACTGATGGTAATCCTTAGGTCTTTTTCCTGTTGGATGCTCTCTTTCTGTGAGCAGGCAGCCAGAGCGAGCATTGAAACTGCCACGATTGAGATCTTTTTCATATTGATAATTATTAGTGTTATTTTGCTGTCCAGCCGTCCTTTATGCAACGCACCTGAACGCCGTTTGTAGCATTGTTGAATGAAACGTGCAGCCTTCCTTCAGTATAGGAGGTGCTAAATGAAGACATCAGAGCCCAGAACTGTACGGACGTGCCTTTTGAACCCGTGTGTCCTGTTGAACCTGCAAAATAGTTCATCTTCAATGCACCTACGGATTGCTCGCCTGTAGAGACAAGCTGTACATTGTATTTGCCGCTGATGACGCATCCTGAAAGAACCGGATTCCAGTCTGCTGCCTGTGCGTTCGTAACGCAACCGCCTTTGTAGTCAGCATTGTAAATCGGTGCAGTTTCAACCAGAATTTCTTCCGCTTTGCTTCCGTCAGACAATGTCGCGCTCTGGGCGTAACCGCAGAAACCAGTCCATTCAGCCTTGGTAGGGATGTGCCATCCGTCAGGGCAGATTCCCTGAGCTCCTTCGAATGAAGTGACATTGTTGACATCAATGGCTGTTCCGAAAATGGTTGCAGCGTCGTAAAGATATCCATACTTTGCAATGGACTCGGCATCAGTCAGTTCCACGGCCGCTCCGTCAACAACCTTGTAAGGATTCCAGATTCCTTTTCCATCTGCAGTCTTTCCCTCAGGCAGGTAGCGAAGTGGCTCAGCCATCCAGGTCTGTCCGTTGGAAAGGGTCACAGTCTTGTAGGTAACTCCCTCATAGACAACAGTGTTCGGATCCTGTACCTCTCCCTCTTGATTGTTGTTTTTTTCGCAGGCAACCGCGATTGCAGCCACTGCGCACAGAAATAATAAAGATCGTTTCATATAAACTTTGTTTAATTGGTGAATATTCCCTATATGTAAATATTTAATATACAGTAGATTAAAACACATATCCAAGTTTAAGCCCAGCCTCCCATCTCTGTGGGAAACCGTAGCGGCTGAAACCGAAGCCGTACTTCCAGTCCCCCCTTCCTTCGATGAAAAGACCGCGGAATATTTCATATCTCAGGCTCAATCCTGCGCCGATTTTCCCGCAGGTCTCGTATTCCCTCTGTATGTTAACATATTCCGTGAGTCTGTACGGCTCTTCAATGTCTCCCTCAACGCCTTCAATCCTTTTCGAATCCTCGTCCCAACTTCCGTCATTCCAGAGAATGCCGGCACCGAGAGCGAACCTTCCCATCCGCACCAAAGTTGAACATTGGACTGACCAGGAAAGAACATTCCGGGCGTAAAGATAAGGATATCTTTGGGAAACCATCTCCCATCCCTGACGGAATTTTCCTCCAACTGACAGTTCCCACTTGTTTGCAACAAATTCATATTCAGGGGAAAGCCGATATTCTTCACTCTCGAAAATCCTGTTTGATGCATATTTCCTTGTGGTCGTGACTCCTCCATCCAGGACTTTTTCCAACACATTCTCGTCGTCGGAGAGCCTCCTCCATTCAAAACCCAACCGGACGAAATGACGCTTTTCGTCGCTTCCGGTGCTCCAGACGGCTTTGGCATTCACCCTTTGCTGCGGGAAATCAAACCAGAAACTCTGTTTCTCTCCGGCCGTGCCCATGGCGTAGCCATACCCGGCCTCGATGAACAAGTCCGCATACTGCAACTGTGCCGCCACAGCGTGCAGATTCTGTTTCACAGGGAAGGCGTTGATGCCGGATTCGGCAAGATGTATTCCGTCGCTGTTCCAGATGCCGTAGGCTCCGTACATCATTCCCTTGTCGAGGAAGGCATAGTAGGATCCGGCGAGGGTTCCGATGACCTCGGCCGTGATGGTCTCGTAATTCCTCCCGTAGATGTAATTCAATCCTGCCGCCCATTTCCCCCTGTGCCAGAGGATGCCGGGGGATACCTCAAGGTCCAGACGGTAGTCAGAGTACCTCAAATCTTTGCGCTTGGCGCAGTTGCGGGAGGTGAATCCGATTTTTCCCCCGAGCCTCCATTCAGGGGAAAGGTCAACTGAAATGCCTCCTTCGAAGGAGTAGGTCTGAAGGGTTTTCCTGCCAGGAGTGAATTCAAGGATGTCGAAAGGGTAGAATCCAGGTTCCAAAAACATAGAACCGCACATTTGCTGTCCTTCCCTGTGGCTGAAGGAAAATTTCCCCTCCATTGAAAATTTCTTCAGGTGCATCAGGGTGTTTGCTTCCACCCCCGCAGAGAATGCGGAGGATGCCTCGTGGCTTTGGCGCAGTCCTCCAGCCTCGTACCTTGCAGACAACTCCGCACACGAGATTGAGACGCTGTCCTGCCTGATTCCGCTGACATTGCTTCCTGCATTCCACGGGTTCCACATCACCGTCCTGCGGAAGTCCCTCGGGCGGGCCGCCGAGCAGATGCAGAGCATTGCAAGCAAGGTTGATATGACGGTTCTCCTATTCATTTCCATTGACATTCCTGTGCAGGGACTGCACCTGTGATTCATAAAAGTCGTTGGAGGAATTGTTTGTGTCCACAAGCACCTCAAAGCCTTCTTCCTCGGTCTTCGCGGCATTCACTTTCCTCATCAGGGTGTGTCCCAGATAGACATCCGACAGAAAGACAAATCCGGCGTCGAGGACGGGAGGAATCCTTTTCCTGTTGCCTGAGGCACCTCCGTTGAAGACCTCCACAGCATCAATGACCCAGTCGTGCGGGATGCAGACCACATTGTCTATACTGCTTCCCGGAGTCGGAATCACCACATCCTTCTCCAGAACGAAATCCTGGATGCTCCTGCCCTTGGCCTTGAAAATCACGACGGCAGGGGAGTTGATTGAAAGAGGATAGGCATTGGCCTGACCGGTCTTGATGACCACATTCAGGTAATGGTCCGTCCTGATTCTGTCTCCCGGAGCGGGGTGATAGCTGACATTTGTGAAATAGGTGTTGTTGTAGCAGACGAAATAGTCCTCCCTGTTCAAATCCACGGACAGTGGATATTGTGCAGAGTGGTCTATGGCTCCGTTGACCGCGATGACAGCATCCTCTCCGGGATTCAGAGGGAAGGTCGTTCCGTTGCCACCGAACTGCCAGACTGCCTGGATGACAGGGACGAAATCCTTGTAAACCGACGCTCCTGTTTCCGGGTCCGTTGTGACCCAAGGATTTGTCGCATTGGAATTGTAGGGTGAGAGTGACCCGAAGCAGAGACTGTCCAGAAATTGTGTCGAGCCTGTGTTGTTGTGGAGAATGATGTATTTGTCAGCCTGGTAGTTGCCCTCGTAAGGGGACATCTTGCAGCCTCCACAGTAGATTTCCTTGATTACGATGTCTCCCGTCTTGACATACATCAAATCAAGTGTCACTGACCTGTCCTCTCCTGCAATCCGGACGCCGTCCTCAGAACCGTTGAAAATCTCATCCGAGACCACCGGGGACGTGCTGACACGGTACAGCCCGTTGACAAGGTCCAGCAGGGCCTTCCCATTGACATCGGTCAGTGCCGAATAGACGGCTCCGTTGTCAATGTTCTCCGCACTGACGGTGATCCCCCCGGCCGGAAGCAAGCTGAACTTTCCCGGGAAGACCAGCCTGACCTCAAGCGTGTGCAGGCTGTTTTCGTAGGGGTTGACCTTGTCGAAATCAGCCTTGCATCCGCCTGCGCAGAGCAGGAGGAGAGCAGCAAAGGATAAGAAAGAAAGTCGTTTCATCAGAATTTGAGCCTGCAGGTGAGTCCGTAGTAAAAATCCGGGGTAAAAATTGCGCTTACCCCTGTTGCGTATGAGGTCACGGCCTTCCGTGAATTGGTGAAGTTGTTCGCAAAGAAAGACAGTGAGACGTGCCTGCCTATTTCCTTGGTGATGCTTATGTTCGCTGAGAAGTAGGGGTCGTAACCGTCAAGGGCGAAAGTGTAGGCATTGCCGGATTTGAGAATCAGGTTTGCATATTCCGGGTCGGATGCCTGTGTGTCCGTGAAATCGTGGATGTTTCCGTCCAGATCCATGTAGGCAACGGGACGGATAGCCGTGTAGGAATTGCCGGCATTAACATCCTCTCCGGTCGGTGTCTTGCCTTGTTCAGAGACAGTGAAGGTTCCGGATGCAGGGATGTTCCTCGAAAGCCGCACCAGAGACATCTCCAGACGGCAGGTGATGATGATTCGGGCCTGTGGGATGTGGGTGATGGCCGTCAGGTTGGCATCCAGGGAATGGGTCTTTTTCCCGATTGCAACCGCATTGGAACTGCCTCCGTTGGCATATATTCCGACATATTGGTAGGACCTGTCTGTCAGCGAGGTGTGGGACCATCCGCTTTGGTAATAGTAGGAAAGACCTTCGTCGGCGTACGTCGTGAAGGTGTAGGAAGCATCCAGTCTGAAGGAAGTCCTGACTGGCCTGATCTCCGGGAAATCCACAATCAGCTCGGCACCCGTGCGCAGGATGTCCGCTCCGTTGTCCTGGTAAAGCTGTTTGGTGAAGGTGCTGTTCGTCACCTTGACATCCATCGGTGTTACCGTTCCGGAGGTGGGGTCGTAAATGCTGATGATTCCATTGTCAATCAGCACCCTCGGATCGTCAGGAACTGTGAAACCGTCAGGTTTCCGGAAGATATTGCAGGAGAACGGAGTGTAAAGGTTTGAATATTTGTAGGGATTCTTTGTGACATTGCAGAACCCCGTCAGTGAAACCTTTGTCCCGAGGAAGGATGCGTCGATGCCCACCTCCGCGTTCGAGTTCCGCTGCCATTTCAGGTCCGGATTATATGCCATTTTATATGGCTGGGTATAATATACATATATACTCTTTCCCGAAGGCGACGAAAAGTCGAAGGTCCTGATGTCGTTGTACTCCTGTTTGGGGTAAAGGATGTAGAAAGACGGCAGTTTCTCTGAAATGCCCCAGCCTCCGCGCACGGAGATATGTCTGTTGAATGTCCATTTCGCGTTCAGCCTTGGCGAGAGGGTGGTCTTGCCGTTGTACATCGACCCTTTGATGAAGACGTTCTCGAGCCTGAGTCCTGCCGTGACCTCGAATGTCGTCTTCCCTACGGGGAGGCTGAAGTGGTCTTCGGCATAGACGGAAAGGTTGTGCATGAAAGGATAGGCGGAATATGGATCAGCGCGCCAACCGTCTGAGGCAAGTTTTTCATCAGCGAAATATTCACCCTGCCCCCTGTTCCCCGAGGCCTTCCACTGGACTCCTGCCTTGAGTGTGTTCTTCGTCTCGCCCCAACGGCGGAACCAGTTGTATTTGATGGAAGCGGCATAGTCCAGCTCCTTTGAATCCACGATTCTGTCGAAGGTGTAGCTTGTCGGGAGAATGTCTGCGATGGAATATCCCTCCTGTACCTCGTGAACCGCTGGCAGGGGGGATGCAGATGTCTTTTCCGGGAGGAAATGTCTGTTGAGGTTATCCCTGAAATTCACCGAGGCATCGATTTTCAGGTTGGTAATCCAGCTGCGGTTCAGAAGCCAGGTCAGGGAGGCATTGCCTCTGAAGACATTGTCCCTGGTCCTTTCCCATTCGCCCTTGTAGGCATCCGGGTCATCCTTGGCGTTCATCCCTCCGATGTTTCCCGTGAAGCCCGCCTCAAAACGGAAGACCTTTGCAAAGGTGTTGCTGTAGGCCACCGAGAAGCCTCTTCTGTTGTAGGAAGTGTAGGGAGAGATCAGCCTTCTTGTAGCCCTGGTCCATTCCCCACTGACATTCAGCACACCCCTGTCTTTCTTCAAATCGAAACCCTTGGAGACTGATGCCGACCATGTGCGCGGATTGACAGCCAGAGTGATATTTACCGGTGTGCGCCCCTTTCTGGTGTTGATTCTGACCATCCCGCTGTTCAGGTCGCCATACTCCGCCGAAGGGACACCTGTCACAACCTCCACGGATTCAATGTTTTCCACAGCAATGCTCCTGGTGTCCATCCCTGAAGGCTGACCGAAGGCGGCATTGTTTCCTATTCTCACCCCGTCCACCTCAAGGGCGGTGCCGAAAGCGGCGTTTCCCGCCGTGGAGCCTCCCGAGCGAAGGGAGAGCGCATTGCTGGAGGTGAGGTCCGGATTGATGGTCTTTCCTCCCGGAAGCAGGGCCGAGATGTCAGCCATATCCGACATCTGCAGGTGGTTCAGCGCGTTCCTGTCTAGGGAAAGTGAGGTGTTCAGCGCATCATCCTTCTTCGCCGTCACCACAACCTCGTCAATGGCAAGCGTGCTCTCCGAAAGGGCAAGGCTCAAGTCCTCGATGTCTGAACTGACATCCAGGACAAGGGTATATGAAACATAGCCCAGACACGAGGTTTCAACCTGATAGCGTCCCTTCTGAACCTTCTCGAAAAGGAAATGCCCCTTGTCATCGCTCAGGGCCCAAAGATAGTCCTTCCCAAGCCTTACAACAGCCCCTGCAACGGGTTCCTTCGTCTTGCTGTCCGTGATTGTCCCGCTGACAGAAAAGACCATCGGTGCAGCGGAAGGACTCTTGGCTGATAAAATGTCAGGAATATTCAACAAGCAGGAAATGAACAACATAAATGTCGCCCAGCACTCCCTAGATGTGAATTTCCTGACCATTGTCTTAAAAACAGTTACACTAACC
>CAMEBJ010000073.1 GCA_945912085.1 uncultured Bacteroidales bacterium
CTCATCATTCTGGTTCCCGGTGATATCTCAATCCCTTCGTCTGTGGTGTATTCCTGAGGATGTGTCAGGCTGAAGAGCGCCTCCCAGATTTTCTTGCGGAACGGACTGCCGAACAGAATCAGGTCCTCAAGGGAGACAGATTCCCTCAGACGCCAGATTTCTTCATCTGAGACGACATTGGCGTGGATTTCCTTGTATTCCAGGTTCTTTTTTGAAGCCAGAATCTTTGCGGTGTCTGACAGTCCGGAATAGTCTTTCGAGACTGAGGCTATCTTTCCGTCAACGCGGACGACAACCCATTTGCCGGGAGTATTCATATTATTGTTTGCTATAGGTCGAGAAACTCCCAAATATACAATTATTTTATCATATAAAAAACAGTGTAGAGATGTTTCTGATTGCGATATTTGTTTATATTTGCGGACTTGAAAACAAAAAACTGACACACCTATTATGTGCAACAACCGAAATATTCAGCAAACGGGCAGACGCAGAGGACGTTTCTGCCTGTCGGTGACAGCATTGTCAATTGCAGCAATGTCATTTGCCCTGTTGACTTGGCAGCCTGCCAGTGCAGCCGTTGCAGATCCCTCTTTCGCGTCGCAGTCCCAGAAGGTGGTCCTTTCCGGCCGTGTGACTGACCGTCAGGGAGAGCCTGTCCCGGGAGTGACTGTCTATGTAAAGGGGAACACGTCCAAGGGAACGATGACCGATGAAAAGGGACGCTACAATCTCGACATCACTTCGGAGTCGGGCAAAAAGCCGGTCATTATCTTCAGTTGCATCGGAATGGACACCCAGGAAATCACTTTCAATGGCAAGACCGTGATTGACATTGTTATGGATGAATCCGCTTCCCAGCTTGAGAACTCCGTCGTGACGGGATATGCCAACATCCGCAAGGAGAGCTTTACCGGAAACACGGTTTCTGTCAGCAAGGAGGAACTCCTGAAGGCGTCCAAGACCAATGTCATCAAGGCCCTCCAGTCGTTCGACCCTTCCTTCCGAATCAAGGAGAACAACCTGATGGGATCCGACCCGAATGCCGTTCCTGAACTATATATCCGAGGTGAATCGGGAGTGGGAACCAAGGAACTCGATGTTGATTCCGACCAGTTCAGCAAGGCTAATCTTGAGAACAATCCGAACCTTCCTATTTTCATTATGGACGGTTTCGAGATTTCTGCTCAGAAACTCTACGATATGGACCCTGACAGAATCGAGAACATCACCATCCTGAAGGATGCCGCCGCAACGGCAATCTACGGTTCAAGGGCTTCAAACGGTGTCGTTGTCATCACGACAGTGGCTCCTTCTCCGGGAAAGCTCAAGATTTCCTACAAGTTCGTCGGCACGGTCGAGGCTCCGGACTTGAGCGACTACAACCTGATGAATGCGGAAGAGAAACTCCAGACGGAACTTCTCGCCGGATGTTACGACCCACAGAAGGCAGGCGTACAGAGCGACATCATAGAGAGACTGACGGAGTACAATGCCAAGCTGCAGAATGTCCGCAGGGGAGTCGACACCTACTGGATGGCAAAGCCTCTGCGCTCTGTCTTCAACCACAAGCATTCCCTCTACATCGACGGAGGTAGCAGCGCATTCCGTTTCGGGGTGGACCTCCAGTACACCAATCAGGACGGTGTGATGAAGGGATCGAAGCGTGACAGGATGGGTGCGGGAGTCTATCTTCAATATGTTTACAAACAGCTGTCGATCAAGAACTACACTTCATTCCTGCAGACTGATTCAAGGGAATCGCCGTACGGTTCTTTCTCGGACTACACCAAGGCCCAGCCTTACGATGAGTACCTCGATGAAAACGGAAACTATCTTGAGAATCTCCGTTCCTGGAGCATATACTCGGGCAGCAACCGTGTGAACCCTCTTTACGAGGCCGGACTGAGCAGCTACCAGAAAGGGCGCAGCCAGGAGTTCATCAACAACCTTTCCATCAACTGGTACATCATCGATGACCTCCGTCTGAGCGGACAGGTCAGTGTCACGAAGAGCATATCTTCCAGCGACCGTTTCTATGATCCGCGTTCAAAGAAGAACTCCCAGCTTCTGGACTTGTCCAACCCTTCTTCGGGAACACTCTACACAACCAGGGGCAACAGCCTGTACTGGAACGTGAATGCATATCTTTCCTACAACAAGACATTCGGCAACCACAACATCAACGGACAGGCCGGTGTCAACCTGATGGACCGCACAAACGAATCCCTGAACACGACTTATTTCGGTTTCCCTTCCGGTGAATTCGATTCAGTCAACTACGCACAGGAACTGAAAGGCAAACCGACATCCTCGGAAAGCACAAGCCGGACCATAGGCTTCCTTGCCGGTGTGAACTACAGTTTCAAGGACATATATCTTCTTGACGCCTCCTGCCGTTTCGACGGGAACTCAGCCTTCGGAAAGGACAACCGTTTCGCCCCTTTCTGGGCGGCGGGTGCAGGTCTGAATATTCACAATTATGCATTTTTCAAGAGCACACCTCTCAACCTTCTGCGTCTGAGGGTGACCTACGGGCGCACCGGTAAGATCAACTTCCCGGCCTACGCCGCCCTGACTACCTATCAGGTGAACACCAGCGAGTGGTACAAGACCGGTTACGGAGTGTCCATAATGGCACTCGGAAACAGAAATCTCAGATGGGAGGTGACAGACCAGCTCGACACCGGCTTTGAATTGGGACTGTGGAAGAACAGGGTCTATGCGAAGTTCAGCTATTACAGCAAACTCACCAAGGACCTCATCAACGACGTGACCATTCCGAGCTCGACAGGATTCACAAGCTACCGTGACAACATCGGAGAGGTGACCAACAAGGGAGTCGAACTCAATATGAGGGTCGAGGCAATCCGCACAAAGGATATGATTCTCACTCTTCAGGGATCCCTCGCCCACAACAAGAACCGTCTGCGCAAGGTTGCAGAGAGTCTTGAGGAGTACAACAAGAGGGTTCAGGACACGATGTCCTCCTACGGCAACAAGGACGAGAATGCCTCCAAGCCTTTCACCCAGTATGTCGAGGGAGTCTCCCTCAATTCAATCTGGGGAATGAAGTCACTCGGAATCGATCCCGCCACCGGTCAGGAAATCTTCCTCACGAAGGACGGCAGGCTGACTGACACCTGGAGCGCTTCCGAGCAGCAGGTTCTCGGGGAAACCGACCCGAAAGTCCAGGGCTACTTCGGATTCAACTTCCAGTGGAAGAACTTCACCGTCTATACTTCCTTCCTCTACGAGGCCGGCGGCTACCGCTACAACTCGACCCTTGCCACAAAGGTCGAAGGCGTAAGTATCTACCAGTCCAACGTGGACAGGAGGGTGCTGACCGACAGATGGAGCACTCCCGGTCAGGTTGCCGCCTACAAGGCGATGGAGCCGGGAATCTACGGAGTGACCAGCACGCGTCCGACTTCACGTTTCGTGCAGAAGTACAATGCCCTGTCTTTTTCTTCACTGACAATAGGCTACAGCATTGACCGCAAGTATCTCAAGAAAGCTCATATGAATATGCTCCGCATCGAACTTGCTACCAACGACCTGTTCCACGTGTCTTCGGTAAAGCAGGAAAGGGGCTTGAGCTATCCTTATTCCCGTTCATTCAACTTGTCAGTGCAGATAGGTTTCTAAAATATGAAGAATATGAAGAAATATATACTTATTTTAATGACGGCGTTGCTGACTCTCTCCTCCTGCAACAAATGGCTTGACATCCAGCCTGCCAACACCATCAACGAGGATGACCTGTTCAACACCGGGGACGGCTACAGGATTGCCCTGAACGGCATATACCTGAAACTTGCCTCCTCTTCCCTCTACGGACGTGAACTGACATACGGGATGACCGAAGCCCTGGCGCATACCCACGAACCCGAGCTTGCCTACAAGAACAATCTTGTTTACAAGGATATGTCCAACTTCGAGTACACTTCCGATGCGGCAAAGGGCATAATTTCGGGAATATGGTCCGAGTCCTACAACATCATAGCCAACTGCAACAATCTCATCGACCACATTCAGAAAGAGGGGACCGCCAAGTTCGCCCAGGGGGAGAAGGAGAGGAGTCTCATTTACGGAGAGGCATTGGCTGTCAGGGCAATGTGCCACTTCATCATCCTTCAGTATTTCGCGCCTGCACCAAAACTCAATGTCCCGGACGAGAACGGGAAGTATGATTTCTATCTGCCGTACTATGACACATTCTCAAGGGAGATTGCCGAATATCTGGACATCCCGGCTTTCATAGCGAAAATTCAGGAAGATTTCATCGCTGCCCGCGACCTTGTCAGGGCCTATGACCTGGCCGATGACCTGAATGTCTACAGACTGACATCCAAGTACAGGTTCACCGGAGCGACATCCAATTCCGCATATCCGCAGCCGGATGACATCTTTTTCGCCTTCCGCGGCTACAGAATGAATTACTATGCCATAACGGCTTTTCTCGCAAAGGTATATGACTACAACGGACAGTATTCCGAGGCGAAGAAGGAGGCAATGGAAGTAATCGATGCCAAGGCCGGTGCAGAGAAAATCTTCTACATCACTCCGTCAGAAGATGCTCCGAAAGACTACAAACTTAGCAACGACCTGCTCTTTGGCTTGAGCAAAGGCACCCTGACCGATGATTATGGCCGTTTCCGCAATGCCGGTACCACGCTTCAGCTCAATTCCGCCTATTCCACAATCATTAGCCCTGCGACGACTGACTACCGGTGGAGAACTCTTGTGGGAGCCAACGGTGACGGAAATTTGGTCTGCAAACGCTACAGCGGGGAAGGGCAGTCCACCAATGACATCCTTCCTGTCATACGTCTTTCGGAAATGTTCTACATTGTTGCGGAATACTATGCCGCCTATGCAGGTATGTTCAATGAATCTCGCCAGTTCATCGAGACTGTCCAGGTTGGAAGGGGAGCTCCGGAGAATCAGCTGGCCGGTCGCATTACCGACATGGAATCCTTCGGCGAGGAACTTCTCAAGGATGTGCGTGTGGAGTTCATAGAAGAAGGAAAAATCTTTTATTACTGCAAGAAATTCAACATCAAGCCTGATGCCTGGGACAAAGGTTCGTCCAGTGTGTTCCAGCCGTCCAACTGGTATTTTGCCCTTCCGGACAATGAGTTCGGAGTAAATTAAATTAGAGAGAGTTATGAGAATGGAAGAGATTAAAAAAGGATTGGTACTGCTTGTACTCATTCCGCTGTTTTTCTCCGGATGCAAACCGTCGGAGATTCCTCTGTTCGATTCAAAGAGCATGCTTTACATCCAGCAGGACGATTTCGTTGACGGAGAGTCTCTGGACCTGGCTAACCTCCAGAGGTCTTTTGCCCTGTATCCGGGTGAGGAGTACATCGAGGTTTCCTTCAAGGTGAACCTCATTGGTGCCGTAACTGATTACGACCGTCCTTTCGAGGTTGTTCAGAATGAGAAAAAGGTTGACACCCTGAAGGTGACGGCTGCAGACGGGTCAGTAAAAAAATACAGGCTTTTCCCTGCGGATGAGTCGGAATTTGAAATCCTTACCCCGGTTCTCAAGGCCAATGAGATTACATCTGACCTTGTTGTCAGACTCAGGAAAAGCGCAAGGATGGAGACAGACACTGTCAGACTTGCCTTTCATCTGGTTCCTAATGAGCATTTTGAAACAGGCTACGAAAACCGCCTGTCAGCAAGGGTGGATTTCGGAAACTATCCGCTCAAGCCGTCCTGGTGGACTTTGTACATTGAAACCTCTTACCTGGGGGCATATTCTGCAGCGAAATTCGAAGCTTTCTACAATTTCTGCAAGGAATCCGGGATTTCCGTTGACATTGTGGCTGAAAAGGAAGCATCCGAGCTGCGTGAACTCTCCCTTCAGTTCAAGAGGTACATCCAGGAGCACGGGCTGAAGGAAAGCGACGGCTCACCGATGGAACTTCCGATAATTTGATAAATTTGCATTTGTATGAAAAACAGGTATATACACAATATTTTCCTTGGCCTTGCGCTTTGCCTTACCGGATGCTATTCGGACAAGGGAAACTATGAATATGTGGATATCAACAAGGTGGATGTCTACCTGAGTTGCGGTTCCGCTTGCACGATTACCAAGGGGGAGACCTTGGAAATCAAGGCCCAGATATCCTTTCCTTCCGGAAGCGGAGATTCCGACAGGCTTGAGTATCAATGGTATCTCGGCGGATATCCGGACGGGAAACTGGAGGGAGAGGAGTGGCGCTCTCCGGAGATAGTCTGGACTCCGGACAGGCTCATGACCAAGGAAACCCTTCTGATTGAGGTTCACGACCCTGTGACGGACATCCGTTATTTTGCCGGGACACAGGTCACGGTCAAGGCTGTCTATGATGCGTGGGGAGTCCTTGTGCTTTCAGAAAAGGAGAATGGCAACTCGATGCTCTCGTACATAAAATGGAATCAGGAGAATCTGACTGATCTTGAGACTGCGGAACCTTCTGCAAGTACTCAGAATGCCCGTTCGGGTAAACTGATGAAGTCCTACACGGAGTACCTGGATGCTTTCAGCAAGGAAAATGGCGGGAAGGATCTTCCTGCAGGACCAATCTCTCTTAGGGAGCATTTCTGTGCGGACAAGTCGAGCGTAGCCAATCTTCTTGTGCTGACAGAGAACGGGGCAATTGACGTAAGCGGCAAGGACTT
>CAMEBJ010000074.1 GCA_945912085.1 uncultured Bacteroidales bacterium
GATGCACACTGCCCTTCGGAAGTCCGTACAAGCCCATCAGACGGGCGATTTCCTCAGCCACGTCCCCGCCCTTCAGATAGAGTATGCCTTCATTGAAGCAGCCCCTTACCCAGGGATAGAATTTGTCCAGTGACGTGACTGCACGGGAGACTACGTAATCGAATTTCCTGCCGAGGTTTTCGACCCGGTCATTCACAACGGTGACATTCTCCAGACCGAGCGACTGGGCCACGCTGCGTGCCACCAAGGTTTTCTTGCCTATGGAATCGCAGAGCGTGAAGGACGCCTCCGGGTAGAGAACGGCAAGGGGTATGCCGGGGAAACCGCCTCCGGTCCCCACATCAAGTACAGTTTTTCCAGACAGACCCTCTCCGAAGACTGTTTCAAGATAGCCCGCGACGGCAAGGGAATGCAGCACGTGATGCAGGTAAAGATTGTCCATATCCTTTCTGGATATCACGTTGATTTTGGAGTTCCAGTCCCTGTAGAGGGCATCCAGAGCCTTGAAACGGCTGAGCGTCAACTCATCCACGAATGGGAAGCGGTCTTTGAGAGTATTTTCGAAATCCAAATAGTTCATATTCCGTAAATTTTCAATATTCCCCGACAAACGAAGGTAAGTCACAGAAGTTCATCGCTAACCTCCATCATCTTCAGCAACAGGGCCTTGGCCCTGCGGATTTTGGTCTTGACCGTGTTGATGGGCAAATCCAGTTCATCGGCAATCTCCTTGTAACCGAAGTTGTCAATGAGGTTCATCCTCGCGACAAGTCGGTAGTCGTCCTTGAGTTTCTCTATGTTGTTCAACCACTTGTCGTACTCCTGCTGGTTGATGATCTCGTCCTCCGGGTTGTGTACCTCAGCGGGTATTTCACTCATCTCGGCAATCTTTTCGTTGATGGAAGTGGTTGGAAGATTGTTCTTCTCCCTTTCCCTGCGGCTGATGTGGTCAAAGGCGGTGTTGCGGGCGATGCGGTACATCCAGGTGGAGAACTTGTAGTCCGGATTGTAGGAGGAAATCTGGCTGAAGGCCTTCTGGAAACTCTCCAGGCAGATGTCCTCAATGTCCTCCTTCTGGTTGATGTAACGGGATATGTGGGCTCTGACACCTGTGTTGTAGCGGGTGTAGAGCACGATGTAGGCCGCCTGGTTCTGCTCCACGGCAAGGGCGGCAAGTTCAGCGTCGGTCAGGTTAGTGAGCTTCGAGCCAGTTCTTTCCATAGTTGCACTCGACTGTTAGTGGTACAGACAATTTTACGACATTCTCCATCTCTCTCACGACGATTTCACGAAGGAGGGGGATTTCGTCCTCGAATGCGTCAAAGACAAGCTCATCGTGAATCTGGAGGACCATCCGGCTTCGGAGTCCTGCCTCGGACATTGCCCGGGAGACCCCTGTCATCGCCTTTTTGATGATGTCTGCGGAGGTTCCCTGAATCGGAGCGTTGATGGCGTTTCTCTCGGCATTTGCCCTGACTGTGGCATTCCCGGCATTGATTTCCGGAAGATAGCGTCTGCGACCGAAAAGGGTCTTTGCATAGCCGGTCTCCTTCACCGAGGCAATTGCTCTGTCGATGAACGACCTGACGGAAGGGAAACTTTCGAAATATCCATCAATCAGGCTCTTGGCCTCGGAACGCGATATTTTCAGACGCTGCGACAGGCCGAACGATGAGATTCCGTACATTATTCCGAAATTGGCGGTCTTGGCGATGCGCCTCTGCTCAGGGGTAACCTTGTCGAGAGGAATGCCGAAGATTTTCGATGCCGTTGCCGCATGCACATCCTCCCCCTTGTTGAAGGCTTCCAGAAGATGGGCATCCTGACTCAGGTGAGCCATTATCCTGAGCTCAATCTGAGAATAGTCGGCGGAAAGAATCACCCTGTCGGGAGAGCTCGGCACAAAGGCCTTGCGGATTTCCTTTCCCCTTTCAGTCCTGATCGGGATGTTCTGGAGGTTCGGTTTGGAGGAGCTCAGCCTGCCGGTGGAGGTCAGGGCCTGATTGAATGTAGTGTGGATTTTCCCCGTCCGCGGCGAAACGAAATTCGGAAAAGGTTCTATGTAGGTCGAGAGGAGTTTCTTGACTCCCCTGTACTCGAGGATTTCATTCACGATGGGATGCTTGTGGGCAATGGCGGCAAGGGTCTCTTCATCGGTGGAGTAGCTGTACCTCTTGTCGGTCTGTGCCTTGACCTTCGGATCCAGAGCCAGCTTTTCGAACAGAACCGCCCCAATCTGCTTGGTAGAAAGGATGTTGAGTTCAGGTTCCCCTGCCATTTCCCTGATGCGTTGCTGCCTCTGTTCCAGTTCTTTGCGAAGGGAGGCGGCAAAGTCCCGCAACTGGTTCAGATCGACTTTCACCCCGCAGCATTCCATTTCTGAAAGCACCCTCACAAGAGGCTCCTCCAGCGTGTCATACAGTCCGTCAAGGGAATTTTTCCTCAAGTCATCCATTATTCTTCCCGAAAGCAGCACCTGAGCGACAGCCTCCCCGGAATGGTTTTCCGGCAGATCTTCGGATATGTCGTCAAAAAGTGAAAGCGGTTGTGCCTGAACCTGTGTCCCCGAATCCAGGACGTCAACACCCAGATAGGATTTCGCAAGGACATCCAGCCTGTGGCTCCGCTCCGGGTCCAGCAGGTAGTGCAGCAATTCAATGTCAAGCAGCTTCCCCTCAAGAGCCTTTCCACAATTGAAAAGGACATCGCATTGTCTTTTCAAATCGTAGCCCGCCTTTGCGACATTCCTGTCAGAGAGCAGTCCGGCAAAATCCTCAAGACTTCCCGAGGCGGACACTCCCTCCATCTCTCCCGTCCCGACCGCAACCGTAACACCGGTTACGGATGTGAATATCCCTTCGGAGGCATAGTCCATCACCACCGAGCAGACTCCTGTCTTGCGGGCAATGGACACAACCTCATCCACCCCTGCCTCACGCACCTCCAGAACAGGTTTTTCTGCTCCCCTGCGGCTTCCGGCAACGTCTATATGTCTGATGTAACGGGAAAGGGAGGAAAATTCATATTTCTCGAAGAGGTCGGCAATCAGAGGATCAAATTCCATATCTACCCTCATCGCCTCCAGGTCGAAATCCACGGGGACATCCGTCCTGATTGTCACAAGGTCACGGCTCAGGGCGATGTGACCCTCTGCCTGGGTGAACGCCTCCCGCTGTTTTGGGGGGAGTTCGTCAAGATGGGCATAGATTCCGTCCACCGAACCGTACTTCCTGATGAGCTTCCCCGCCCCGACTTCCCCAACACCCTTCACTCCGGGAACATTGTCGGAAGCGTCTCCGCAGATGGTCAGCATATCAATCACCTGAGAAGGAGATTCAATGCCGTAACGCTCACAGACTTCCGCAGGACCGAGAATCTCATTCTCACCACCGGACTTGCCCGGTTTGAACTGAAGGACGGAAGGAGTCACCAGCTGGCCGTAATCCTTGTCAGGAGTGACCATATACACTGTGCAGCCTGCCTTTGCAGCCTTTACCGACACGGTTCCGATGACATCGTCCGCCTCATATCCCTTTACCATCAGCACCGGTATCCTCAATGCACCGCATAGCTCAATCAGCGGTTCGAGCGAATCGATGACCAGTTGCGGCGTCTCTGCGCGGGTCCCCTTGTAGTCAGGAAACATCTCGTGCCGGAAAGTGCCTCCGGGAGGGTCGAATGCAACGGCGAGATGGGTCGGTTTCTCCTTTTCGATGAGTTCTAACAGATATTTGGTAAAGCCGAAAAGAACGGACATATCCGCTCCTTTGGAATTTATCATCGGATGCCTTAAAAAGGCATAGTACATCTTGAAAATCAGCGCGTGGCCGTCTATGAGAAAAAGTCTGTTGTCCATCAGTCAAAGGCAAAAACTTTCAAATATACAAAATTTTCTTAACAAGCCCGACTTTTTCCGCTTCAGGGAATATTCAACCCCTGCGGAACCGCTGTGAGACAGGGATGAAGGCCACAAGATAGCCAATCAGGGCGACAGCAGCGGCAGTAAGCACCACATCTGACCAGGACAGGATTACGGGATATGCACTGACGATGAAGTTTCCCGGCATAGTAATGAAGCCGAAATGGCTCTGCAACAGGACAAAACCGATTCCGACAGCAAGGCCGGCAACAAGTCCCAGGAGGGAAATCATCCAGCCCTCCAGCACGAAAATTCTGCGAATGAGGCTGTCCGTCGCCCCGAGACTCCTCAGGGTCCTGATGTCGTCCTCTTTCTCGATGATGAGCATCATCAGGGAGCCGAACACATTGAACGCGATGATGATGATGACAAATATGAGTATAAGGTAGATTGACACTTTTTCATATTTCATCATCTTGTACAGGGACTCATTCTGCTGGAAACGGTTGCTGACCTTGAAAGAGTCGCCGAGCATCTGCGACGCAGTCCTGCGAATCCGCTCCGTCTCACGCAGGGAAGTGCCATCCTTCAGGCGGATTTCCACAGCCGAGACCTCGTCCCCATATTCCAATAGTTCACGCATAACTTCAATCGGGACAATGAGATACTCGGCATCGACATCGTTGTTTACCGCAAAGACAGACGAAGGATAGACCATCTCCATCGAGACCGAGGCGGCAGGATTTGAAAGCGATATTGGAGCCGTCCGGGAAGGAAAATACATTTCAATCGGGGCGAGGAATCTCGGGCTCAGGCCCAGCGAATATGCAAGGGAGGCGCCCACACAGGCAAGAGGGACATCTCCCCGGTGGAGGAGGAACTCGCCCTCACGCAGGAAGTTGCGCAGGGGGGATTCTTCCTCGTAGATTGCATCCACTCCCTTTGCCATAGCCACACTCTGCTTGCCGTCATAGTTCAGGAAAACGGTCTCCTGGAGGACAGTGCAGATGCTCTCCACGTTTTCCTGGGCGTAAAGCCAGTCGTAGGTCTCTCCTTCGGGGATGAACACCTTGCCGGAGGCGGGGGTGACAAGCAAATCCGGCTCCACCGTGCTCATCATGGATTTCACGAGGGAGTCGAATCCGTTGTAAACCGAAAGGATTATGATCAGGGCTGCCGTGCCGATTGCCATCCCCGCCGCGCTGATTCCCGAAATAATGTTGATGACATTGTGGGACTTCTTCGCGAACAGGTACCTGCGGGCGATGAAAAAAGGCAGCATTGCAGATTACTTTTTGAGAAGTTCCTCTATGTGCTCCACATAGTCGAGGGAACTGTCGAGGTAGAAGACAATCTCAGGAACTATCCTGAGCTGCTTTCCGACACGGCCCCCCAACTCTCCCCTGAGGGAACGGGTGTTCTCGGAAATTGTCTGCATCACAGCCTGAGCCTTCTCCGAAGGGAAGACACTTACATAGATTTTTGCTACTGACAGGTCAGGGCTGACCTTTACGCCGCTCACTGAAACCATCGCGCCGGAGAATGCAGCCATTCCCTTGCTGCGGATGATTTCGGCCATATCCTTCTGGATTTCGCGGGCTACTTTCAGTTGTCTGGTGCTTTCCTGTTGTTCCATCGCATCTCAAAAGTTTCGCAAGTTCGTGATTATCTGTTATCGTGAGGTTTGTGCGGATTGCGAAACTTTTTCCTTCCGCACAAGTTTATATCCCCCCTCCCGTCCCCCATTGTGGGGGAAGTGGCGACCTTTAACCCTTTCCGTATTTGCGTCGCAAATACCCGGGACGGTCGCGGCGTCTGACGACGCCTTCGATGCTAACGCATCTCAAAAGTTTCGCAAGCGATTATCTGTTACCTGACAGTAAGGAGGAAGTAATTCTTCTTGCCGCGCTGCACGAGAATGTACTTGCCGTCGATGAGGGCATCGGCGCCGATTGTTGCAGCAGGGTCCGTCACCTTGTCCTTGTTGATGCTCACACCGCCTCCCTGAATCATCTTGCGGCACTCTCCCTTTGAAGGGAAGACCTGAGTGTGGACGCTCAGAAGGTCGATGATTCCACAAGGCAGCAGGTCGGAGGCTACCTCAAAGGCAGGAACTCCCTCGAACACCTGAAGGAAGGTTTCCTCATCCAAAGACCTGAGTGTCTGCGAAGTGGCATTCCCGAAAAGAGCCTCGGAAGCAGCCACTGCCTTCTCCCACTCCTGCTGGCCGTGAACCATCACAGTGATTTCCCTTGCAAGGAGTTTCTGGAGAGTCCTAAGGTGAGGGGCCTGTGCGTGCTCGGCAAGGGCCGCCTCAATCTGCTCGCGGGAGAGCATAGTGAAAATCTTGATATACTTTGCCGCATCCTCGTCGGACACATTGAGCCAGAACTGGTAGAAATGGTAAGGGGAAGTCCTCTTCGGGTCGAGCCAGATGTTGCCTTTCTCGGTCTTTCCGAACTTGCCACCGTCAGCCTTGGTAATCAGAGGGCAGGTCAGCGCGTAGGCCTCCTTGCCGAGAATCCTGCGGATGAGTTCGGAACCCGTGGTGATGTTGCCCCACTGGTCGGCGCCGCCCATCTGGAGGGTACAGCCCTTGTGCTCATAGAGATAGAGAAAGTCGTAGCCCTGAAGCAGCTGGTAGGTGAACTCAGTGAAAGACATTCCCTCGCGAGATTCGCCAGAGAGCCTTTTCTTCACGGAATCCTTGGCCATCATATAGTTCACAGTTATGTGCTTTCCGATGTCGCGAGTGAAGGCAAGGAAACCGTAGTCCTTCATCCAGTCGTAGTTGTTCACCAGTTCGGCCCTGTTCG